>NZ_FAOO01000016.1 GCF_900070205.1 Candidatus Thermokryptus mobilis
TAACTGGAATTAAATTAAAATTTGAAATGACAAGCATCAAAAATAAGTAGATTCATTCAAGTAATTCATAACTTTCTTATAGAAAATTTTCAAAATTTTATAATTGGCAATAGGCGATGCATAAATAATCCTGCCATTGTTGATAAAAACACACAAACCATACTCCAAACTGCACTTCACATTTCTCACATAATTGAAAAAATCTAATAATAAACCACGCTCTTGGAAAAACTAATTAAGATTAAGCTCTCTCTTTCCAAAATCAAATAAACATTAACCCCAAACAATTTTAAACTATCTCGGTAGTTGTTAATCAAATCACTAACGGCTAAAATAACGCAAGATTCACAAATTTTTGAAGGTACAATAAATATGATCCCCTCTTTAGACATACCATTTACTCGGAGTCCTTCAATTGAATCAGCACAAGTAACACAAACCATATTTCCGCTCTTTTTTAACTTAATAGCCAAAATAAAATTTGAACAAAAACATTAAAATTAAAGCGAAACCTAACACTAAGATTGTCCGCCTTTCAATCATAACTAGTATTGATAGATCTGGATAAAGCTGGATGGCGAAAAATTTAACCTCTTCAGGATCAAATACCACATCAAAAACACTTCTATCAAATGTGAAACATTTTAAAAAATTCCCATCATAATCGTAAACATACATATATTTATACTCACATAACCCCAAATCGCTTTCTCAATATCAACCGCCATAACTGGGGAACCATTACTTGTTGCGACATTGTATAGTAAAATCAAATATTTACCTAAACATAAACGGAACCCGAATCCTCACAACAACTCCCACCAACTAAAGCAAACACAGGCTCAATGAATAAACTTGAAACAAAAGAAAAGCAAGACAAAACTAAAAGCCAAATAAAGCTCTTCATAGTTACCTCCATAATTTAATTTTTCTTCTCTCACACAGTTATTAAGTTCACGCTTGAACTCCATCGGTGAAATCTTCAACCTGCGTTTAAAAGCCCCTCTAAATGTCCTTGCCTGCCGATAACCACACTTTTTAAATACATCCTTCACCTTAACCCCACTTGCAATTAAATCTATAACTCTATCAATCCGATATGTCTCAATCAATTTATGGGGAGTTACACATAATTTTCATAAATAAAATCAAAAAGATTGGAAAAGGAAACATTCAAACATCGTGAAAGAGTATAAACACTAAAATTTTGATCGGTGAAATTTTTCTCAATTACTTTCTCAAATGATCCACGACTAATTCGCATAATCATCCCCAATTTTATTCTCACCTTGAAACCTTAACCCTTGAATCATGTGCCAAATTGTAATTCCCCTCAACTATAATCGTATCCCCGGGATTTATACCGCTTTTTATTTCGTAAAATTGTTCATTTTCACGACCGAGCTCAACATAAAACCATTTTGAAAGACCATTATCTTCATCCACACCTTGATATACAAATACAACTGGACGATTATCTCTCATCACGACTGCTTTTTTAGGGACAAGTAAAACATCTCTGTAGATATCTCCCTGAATCCTCACATTTGCAAACATCCCCGGTTTTATCTTTTCCCCGATGTTCTCAATAAGGACGACAACTTTGCCAACCCTTCTTTCAACATCAATATATGGATTCACTTCAACAACCCTCCCTCTGAAAATTTCCCCTGGATAAGCCACAAGTTCAACCTCGGCGATATTACCGGTTTTAATTTTCGCCAATTGTGTTTCAGTAACCTCTACGACTATCTTCACAAAAGATATATCAATAAGTTTCATACACTTCTGCCCAGGGCTAACATAACTTCCGACATTTATATCGCAGTCAGCTATATAACCAGAAAATGGCGCCTTTATTTGAGTATATTCAAGATTTAACTTCGCCCTTTCATACTCAATCAAAGCTCTATTCAAACCACTTTTATTCGCTATGACATCTTCACGATTAACATCGCTATAAACGAGCAATGCTTCATAATCCCTTTTAACCCTTTCAAAATCACCCTCGCCAACAAGTCCCATTTCATATTTCTTTTTCATCTCCTCATAAACTTTCTTCAAACTGTCAATTTCCTTCTTAAACCTCCCCACATCAGCTCCGCCTGGGACGGAACCAAACTTCATCAAGTTATATTCCACCCTTGCGTCAAGGAGATTATATTCTGCCTGTTTCAGGGCTATTTTATACTCCGTATCGTCAATTTTGAAGATCAAATCATCTTTGTTTATAAATTTTCCGTTATGGACATTTAAAAGCACAACTTGTCCGCCAACCCGTGATATTATATCAACTTCTTGTATCGGTTTCGCCACACCGCTCGTGTTAACCCACTGTATCAAATCCCCTTTTCTCGCAACATCAACTTTAACAGGGAAAAATATCTCGCCTGGCTCTACATTTTGAATTGTCACATTCGTTTCCTCTCCACCGCCCCAAAAAATTATCCCAGCAATTAAAAAAAGCAAAAAGATACCGGATAAAATGAACATCAAAATCTTTAACCAGGGCTTTCTCTTTGTTGTGTTTTCACTGGGCATTTCACATTGAAATTTTATTTTGCAATTATTTTATAAAGAGATGGAACAAACAGCAAAACGATGAACATTGAAAAGAGAAGCCCACCCGAAACAGCCACAGAAAAAGGATACCAAAGCGAATAAACATTCTTTGTGAATATAAAAGGAACGAAACCAGCTATCGTGGTCAAATTCGTTATTAAAATTGGTCTAACCCTCTGCATGGACGCTTGAGCAATAACTTCATCATAACTCGGCTCATTAGTTTTAACATTTTTGCTTTCCACCGCTTTTGAAATTTTATCAACAAGAATTATCCCGTTGTTAACCGAAAGCCCTATCAAAAGAATAAGACCAGCATATCCACCCCTACCGAAATTGACATCAAAGATGTAAAAGACAAGGAATAAACCTATCAAAGACATCGGAACGGAAAGAATTATGACGAACGGTTTTCGCAGCGATTCATATAAAGATGCTGTTACCATAAAGACAAGCGAAACAGAAACAAAGGCGATTAAAATTAACGGTATCCTCTCTTTCTCCCCGATGATGAAGAAATAATCCGGTCTTTTAATTTCATAACCTGGCGGGACTTTTACGCTCTTTATCACAGCATCCGTAAATTTATAGCCGTAATGATACGGACCCCTGAAATTAAAAGTTATATATCTTGTGTATTGCTGATTCTCGCGCCTTATCTCAGGCATAGTTGGAACAAGTTCAATCCTCAGAACATCGGAAAGCTTGACGCTTTTCCCTTTGACCACTAAACTTGCCTCAAGGAGCTCCCTCACATCAACATCTTTTAAGTTTCTTCCCGACCCAGAAATTGCGATTTTTAATTTCACATCTTCATTTTGAAGTCGCAAATTTAAATTCTCAACCGAAACCCTCAATTTGCCAGCAATGAAATAAATCAAATCACTAACATCAACTCCATATCTACTCACTTTTTCCCTGTCAATATATGCAACAACTTCATATTCCTTCGCTTTCCAAGGCAACCTATCAAGTTCAATGTCGGCAACCCTTGGGTTTTGAGATAAAATTTCACTGATGTTTTGCGCAATTTGCTTCACCACATCGTAATTATATCCGAGAATTTGAATTGTAAAACTCGGTGCGATGTCTCCGCCGGAGAAAAATCCAGGACCAAATCCATAAACAGATGTCGTAAAACCGCTTGTTTGAGCACATATTGAGATTAAATTTTCCTTGATTATATACGGGACGGATGTCATAGCAACTTTATCATCAAATTCAACCCTTATTGTGGCAAATCTATCAGTTATCCTTGAAGTGAATTTCCTGATCAAGCCAAGATTTCTCAAGAGATTATCTTCAATTTTTCTAACAAGTTCATCAACCCTTGATATCTCAGTTCCCTGCGGAGCCCAGATGTTCACAACTATATACGTTTCCCCACCCCATTTCCAAAGCTCCCCCTTGTAGACATACTTGAAAAATAGATGCGAAACTCCACCAAGCCCATGGTCAACATAGGGCTTTATCTTTGAATAAAGATCGCTACCGAAAATTTCATTGTAAAGTTTAACAAACCCAGCGATTGAAACCTTTTTATCAAATACCCTTAAACTTAAATTTTCCTTTTTAACCTCAATCTTCTCGGGCAATAACCATATCGGAAAACCAAACAACCATATTAAAATAATAACTATGAGTCGCCGATGCCTGATATTCCAAAGCAAAATCTTCCTATACACATTTAAAATCACATCAAAAAACTTAACCTTCCCCTTAAACCCGCTCTTTATCAAAATTTTCTGTGAAATGATGGGAATGAATGTTAAAGAGACGAAAAGTGAAAAAAGAATCACAAACCCAGCAGTCAATGAAAAATGAATGAAGTATGGCTTTAAATTTTCCGGCAAAAGAAACACTGGGACAAGCGCACCAACTGTTGTCAAAGAGGCAGAAATAACAGGCAGTTTCATCTCTTGAACGGATTCAAAAATCAAATCAAAATCAAGCTTGCCCATCTCCTCAAAACGCCTTTGAATGTTCTCAAACACAACCACACTGTTATCAATCACTATCCCAAACGACAAAGCGATCGCAGATAAACTCATTATATTTAAACCAATACCACTTGCGTATAAAAATACAATAGCACCAGCAATAGAAAATACAACCGACAGGAAAATCACGAAAGATGAAACAACATTTCTTAAAAATAGGACAAGTATCAACACTATAAACAAAGCCGAAATCAATGCCTTGTTTCCCAATTCGCTTATCTCCGCCCTTATATCTTTGCTCCTGTCATATATCTTATCAATTTCAACTTTAACACCATAACGAGATTTCGCGATCTCCTTTAAATTATCAATCAACTCATCAACCTGTCGGGCAACCTTTAACATATTTATACCCGGCTCCTTATCAATCTCAATTGTAAGCGTCGGTTTACCATTTATCCTCGCAAAACTTCTTTGCTCAGCTATCGTATCAACCACAACTGCTAATTCAGAAAGCTTCAAATATCTACCCTCACCAACTCCGACTTTCATTTCCTTTACATCATCAACACTGTTAAAATAATCGCCCGAATAAACGAAATGCCTGACATTGTTCACATCGGCATACCCAACCAATTTAAAAATCTGATTTTCATTAAGCGCACGGATTAATTCAACCATGTTCAATCTGTAACTTTTAACCTTGTTCTCATCTACAAGAATCAAAATCTCCCTTTTAACCTCGCCTATCGTTCTGACATTAGCTACGCCTTTTATCCCCAGAAGAGCCGGTTTTATCGTTTCATCTATTATCTTCTGAATTTTGTAAATATCAGCATCCGCATAAACACTGAAACTCATAAACCCCTGAAGTTCTTGAAATTCCTGCGGGACAAACTTTTGAATCTGAGGATAACTTACCCCTTGCGGGAGTGTTTTGTATACAGTTGAAATTTTCTCCGAAAGCTCAAGCCGTGCGAGGTCAATATCCACACCCTTTTGAAACTCAACTTCAACCCAAGATGTCCCCTCCCTCGTCCAAGATGAAACCTTCTTTACACCTGTTACCGTCGTCGCTACCTCCTCAATCCTCATCGTAACAAACCTCTCTATAATTTCTGGAGATGCCCCATACCACTGCGTCACGACATTTAACCGCGGAAAATCAACATCAGGGGTTATCTCAATAGGAAGGCGTGTCAAAGAAAATATCATCAAAACGAGAACGGCAAAATAGAACATCAAAACAGTAACCGGTCTTCTCAAAATCCTCTCAAGCATCTCAATCACCTAAATGTCACTTTCTTGGACAAATCCCCAACCTTCAATGCTGGAATAGAACCAACTTCCATCTCAGCTACTTTTCTTCTCTCCCCACAACCAATGACAAGAAGAAAAACTAACAAACATAATTCAAAGCTTTCAACGAAAAATTTTTCTCGCCACATAACCGACCTATTTTTATTTTTCAATTACCCTATATTTCACAACCGATTGGACATCAAGCTCGTCCTTTTTTACAGCGTAAACATAATCCCCAGAGCATAACTTTAATGAAACATTATCATGGATGTCAAATTGACTTATCTTGCTCCCTTTATCATCAAAAACCATACAGATATAATCATAATCATCTTTGCCAATATCCCTCACAATCCAAAACCTTCCTTTTGAATCAACTATAAAATCCCCTATCACAGGTAGAAATTTTGGGACTGGAGTTAACGACTTGTTAAGTTTTAGATATCTATTTTCATCCCCCCTGAAAAGTTTGAGCCATTTCTTCTTCGTTATTTTGATTTTATCAACCTCATAACTAAATAAATTTTTCTGTTCCCCATCAAAACCCAGAGAATTAATCCCAAGAACACTACTGTTAGCAAAGTAAATGTTGCCCTTTGAATCAGACCTCCAAATTGTCTTCTCACCAAAAGGAATTCCTCCAATGAGCGAGAATGACCTGCCTTCTCCGAAAACCAAAACTTGCGGTGCCAGAACTTTCAATAATGGATTTTGACCTGTTTGACCATTTCTATCAACTTGAAATAAATACATATATTTTGGCTTCATATAATCCACCGTGGTGTAGTATTCACGATATGTAAGTAGGAAATCTCCATTCTTTTGCAAGAAGAAAGGTATGGCATAAACAGTGTCGTTTTCCCCAATTATTATTCCGTTCAACATTTTAAACTCCCCAGGACCTTCTCCCGCTTTTCCTATTTTCCCAAGGAATTTCCCATCTCCATCATATAAATGAATTGTGTTGTTCATTCCATCGCAAATATAAATTCTACCGCGACTATCTACCTGTATATCCGCGATATACCCGAACTCATCGCTTGAAATTTCAATTTCCTGTTTTAACTCCATCCTTTTCTGCCCAACTTCTATACCCAGGTCTCGCTTGCTCAAAACTTTATAAACCAAAAAAACAGCAAAAACAAAGACAACAATCGCAACAGAAATAAGAATTTTTTTCCTCATTTTAATCCTCTGGTATTTATTTTATCTTCCTTTCAATGAAAACTTATCAAAGTAAGAGTAAACCACTGGGATGACAAAAAGAGTGAAAAGCGTTGAGGCGATCAATCCGCCAATCACAGGATAACTTATCGCAACAGCGAGCTCAAGTCCCTTTCCAAACCCAACGACGAGAGGAATTATTCCAAGTATAGTTGTCAGCGTCGTCATCACTATCGGTCTGAACCTCTTTGTCATACCGTCAAGTATCGCATCTTCAAGATTCATCCCGCTTCTTCTATTTGATATCATAAGGTCAACTGCTATGACCGCATCATTATCAATTGCACCAAGCATTATAACAAGCCCAACAATTGACATAACATTATAACTTTGACCGGCAAGATACATTGTAATGAAAGCCCCAACAAGTGCAAGGGGACTTGTGATTAAAATGACAAGCGGATAAACGATTGATTCATACTCCGATGCAAGTATCATATAAACCAGAAAAATTGAAAGCAAAATTATTATCAAAAGCCCACGATATGACTCGTAAATTTCTTCTATCTTGCCACCGAGCTTAACAGAAAAACTCGGATGCGACTTTTCAACATCGTTTAAAATTTTCCCAATTTCACCACTCAAATTTAGAATGTTTTTCCCGCTTGCACTTGCAAGGACGACAACAGCCCTGTTTCCATTTTCACGATAAATTTCGCTTAAGCCCCTCTCCCTTCCAACCTTAACAATTGAACGGACGGGAATTGAAGCAACATAATTTCCTCTGTCCATCTTCAAACTGTAATTCAAAAGGGAAATTAAAACATCCTCATTATCCGACTTGTTTGCGATCACCCGTATCGGTATCCTATCACTAAATGTATTAAAATAAGTCGCGACCTTCCCCTTGAGATAACTTTCTATTTCAGATAGTATCTGCGAATTGTTAAACCCATATTTTGCAATTTCATCTTTGTCAACCAAAATTTTTATCTGCGGATTTCCCGGCTCAGGTATGATTCTAACATCTGAAACACCACCTATATTTTTAATTTTTTCGGCTACCTTTCTCGCCACTAAAATCGCTGAATCCAAAGAAGCCACGCCGACCTGCTTACTCACGATTTTAATCGCTATATCACTTTCGGCGCTTTGAAGGATTCTCTCAAATGTAGTCGTTCTTCTCTGGAAAACAACTTCAGCACCGATCGCCTCAAACTTTTTAAACAATCCGCTTCCAATCATGTCCTGACGAACCTTTTTCATCACATAATCAACGCTGAACTCCGGCTTAACCTTAACATAAATTTTTGCTTTATTTAAACTTGCAAACAAAATGCTAAAATAATCCTCTTGCGATGATATCCCGATGTCAGACACAACAGCTGAAACCTCTTTCATATTTAACAATTGTTTCTCAATCATTTCAACAGCACTTGACACCGCTTCAAGCGTTGAGCCGTAAGGCATGTTCACTTCAACTGTAAACCTACTTTGGTCAATGTCTGGTGCTTGTTCCGCCCTTATCAAAAGAGCAACACCAAGCGAAATCAATATCAAAAGAACCGTAGCTAAAATAATAACACTTCTATTTCTAAGCGACCACTTCAAAAAGGCAATGTATGAATCCATCAACCCGGTGTAAAATCTCTTAAAAAATGTTAGTTTAACGGATTTGTTTATGTCTTCCTCTTTCAATCTTGATAAAATTCCTGGGACAAGCATCACTGCAACGAGAAGTGACGAAAGAAGCGAAAATGTCATCGTCAATCCCATATCAAGAAAAAGTTTCTGTGCAACACCCTTTACAAGGACAACGGGCAAGAAGATCGCAACATTTGTAAATGTCGCAGCTGAAACCGCAAGGTTTATCTCCTTAGCTCCCTTTAAAACTGCTTCTCTAACGCTTAAACCCCTCTCCCTCAACCTCGTGAAATTCTCAACTATTATCACCGCATTATCACCGATCATACCAATTCCAAGCGCAAGCCCAGTCAGCGAAATTATATTGAAATTTATACCAGAAAGATACATCATCACAACAGTGGCAAGAATTGAGAACGGTGTTGCTATACCGATGATCAGCGGATATCTGAAATCACGAAGAAAAATGAAAAGGGATAAAAAAGCAAATAAAGCGCCCCAAAATATCGCCTGCTCAATATCCGAAATTGACTTCCTTATAAACTCCGCTTGATCAAAAATAATTTCAATTTTAACATCGGGATAATCCCTCGCCAATTCATCAACTACATCCCTAACCTTTCTGCTTACATTTATTGAATTAGCCCCTGCTTCCTTCTTGACAAAAATTAAAATCGCCTCACTTCCATTTAAACGCGTAAGCCCTTGCCTTTCTACAAAATCAAATCTAACCCCAGCTATATCTGACAAACGAACACCCTTATCCCATCCAGTTTTGATGATGACATTTTCTATATCTTTCAAATCTCTGAATTCTGAAGCGACTCTAAAAGGATACCTGAAAACGCCCTGCTTAATTGTTCCCCCAACCAAACTCAAATTTGAACTTTTCAAAGCATTTGAGATATCTTCAAGTGTGAGATTGAACGACCTCATTTTAGAAATATCAACGAGGATATGCACCTCTCTATCATACCCACCAGCCACAACCGCCTGTGAAACACCCTCAATCTGTTCAAGGCGCCTTTTAACAAGCGCTTGGGCAAATTCCTTTAAGCTTGCTATGTCCCCTTTTCCCATAACTCCATATGTATAAGTCAAAGCAATCGTCATTATGGATTCAGAAGAAGGATCAATTTTAACTATCGTCGGTCTTTGTGCATCTTCCGGAAGCGAACCCCGTATAGCGTCAAGTTTCTCCCTGACCTCAAGCATAGCGTAATCTATATCAGTCCCCCAATAAAATTGCAATCGCACAAGCGATAAACCCTCTCGCGAGATTGAAATTACCCTTTTTACACCTTTGACCGTGTTAAGTATTGACTCAATGGGTTCACTTATCTGTCTCTCAACTTCCTCCGGCGAAGCACCAACATAAATCGTCTGAACAAGAAGCTCTGGGATCTGAACCGATGGAAGATAATCAACGCTTATATAAGACAATGCTATAACCCCAATGACAGCAATCCCAATGAAGAACATTGCCACAGTAACAGGACGATTTACAGACACCTCTGTCAAAGACATCTCCCGCCTACGCTTTGTTTCAAAACTCTTCTATTAATTATAACACATACTCTAACTCAGCGTTTTCATCCCACAATCACCTTTTATAAATACTAACCAAAGCAAAACCTCAATAACTCTCATCCAAAATTTAAATCAAGTAAATTTCCTTGTCAAGACCTTGAGGGCAACTTTTTATTGAACAAATAGTTCAATTAATTAACACTGATTTTTGACCCTCTTTTCTTGACTTTCTCGCTTTTTTCTCAAATATGACCCTCGGGGAAGCCCTGAAACTATACCGACTCAAAAACAACCTCCTTCAAAAACAAATGGCTTATTTGCTCGGAATCTCAAAAGAATACTACTGCAAAATTGAAAATGATAAAATCATTCCAGGAAGAAAACTAATTCAAAAAATAACAAAATTAACTGGAATTAAATTAAACTTCCGAATTGTAGTAAAAAGATGAGGGGTTTAAAGATTTGTCTATAATTCTGCAAATCGCCAGATGGTTGTCCCGTCCTTTTTATCTTCAAGTATAATACCTAAATTTTTAAGTTCATTCCTTATCCGATCAGCAAGCTCCCAATTTTTTTCAGCTCTAGCCCTTGCTCTTATTTCAAGTAAAATTTCAATCAACTTACTTTCAACCCCAACACTGATTTTCTTCTCTTCAAATTCATCTGGGATCAATCCAAGTATCTTTCCACCGAAATCTCTATAAAAGTCGTCAATTTCTTTTAACGATTCAGAAGAATAAACTTCATTTGAATTCAAAATCTGATTGACTTCCCTTGAAAGATCAAATAGAACAGATATTGCAACTGGCGTGTTAAAATCATCGTCCATTGCCTCAATGAACCTACGCTTATATTCGTCAAGATTTATTTCATGCTTTCTACCGGGTTGAGATTTAGAAATTTCATATCTGAGAAGTTTAACTGTATTGTGAAGTTTTTCAAGTCCTTTTTCTGCGGAGTCAAGCGCCTCATCACTGTAATCAACAGGACTTCGGTAATGGCTTGAAAGTATGAAAAATCTTATCGCAAGGGGATGATGCTTTTTAAATGCGTCTTTCAAAGTCACAACATTTCCAAGCGATTTGCTCATTTTCACACCGTTTACAGTGACCATATTGTTATGCAACCAATATCTGACGAACTGCTTTCCCGTCGCTGCTTCACTTTGAGCTATCTCAGAGTCATGATGCGGAAATTGATTCTCTATACCACCACCGTGAATATCAAAGGTTTCACCGAGATACTTCATGCTCATCGCTGAGCATTCTATATGCCACCCCGGGTATCCGATCCCCCAAGGACTTCTCCATCTCATTATATGACCTGGTTCAGCCCTTTTCCAAAGAGCAAAATCAAGCGGATTTTTCTTTTCGCTTCTAACTTCAACCCTCGCACCAGCTATTAAATCCTCAATCTTTTTACCGGAGAGCTTTCCATACTCAGGAAATTTCATCACATCAAAATAAACTGAACCATTAACTTCATAAGCAAATCCCTTTGATAGAAGAATTTCAATTAATTCAATCTGTTCAGGTATATGCCCTGTTGCCCTCGGGGAAATATCAGGTCTTAAGTTCCCAAGCCGATCCATATCTTCAAAATAACTTCTCATATAAATCTCAACAAGTTCCATCGGCTCAAGGCGTTCTTTTCTTG
This sequence comes from Candidatus Thermokryptus mobilis, assembly GCF_900070205.1. NCBI lineage: Bacteria > Pseudomonadati > Candidatus Kryptoniota > Candidatus Thermokryptus > Candidatus Thermokryptus mobilis. Next base: position 11,799 of record NZ_FAOO01000016.1, read on the forward strand.
CCTGAGCTATAATTTTGTCCTCACCTTGATCAGCATTGTCCGTCAAATGTCCAACATCGGTTATATTTTGAACATATCTAACTTTATAGCCCAGATATCTCAAATATCTCACAATTACATCAAAGGAAACATAACTTTTAGCATGCCCAAGATGGGAATGCGCATAAACGGTTGGACCACAAACATACATCCTGACAAACCCCTCAATCTCAGGTTTAAATTCCTCCTTTCTCCTTGTCAACGAGTTATAAACTTTAAGAGCCATTTTTAAAGGTTAAAATTTATTTTGATTTCCCTTTTAATCCCATCAATTCCTTCGCACTTTCAATTGATGCCTGCGTTACTTCTTCACCGCTCATAAGTTTTGCAATCTCTTTTATTCTCTCTTCAATTTCAAGTTTTCTAATTCTGGTCACAGCTCTTCCGTTTTGAATGACTTTCTCAGCAAGGAAATGAGTATCAGCAAAGCTCGCAATTTGAGGCAGATGAGTTATTGCTATTATTTGATGATATTTTGACAAATTTTTCAAACTTTGACCAACCTTTTGAGCGATCCTTCCACTTATACCAGTGTCAATTTCATCAAACACAAGAAGTGGTAATCGTTCGGATTTAGCAAGGACACTTTTCAAGGCAAGCATTATTCTTGAAATTTCACCGCCCGATGCAACCTTAACAAGTGGTTTTGGGTCCTCCCCGATGTTAGTTGAAATATAAAACTCAACAAAATCAATCCCGCGATTTGTCACCTCGTAACTTTCATCCCCAAGCTTAACATAACACCTACCAGAGCGTTTGGGTCTGTTTTCAATTTTGACCTCAAATTGTGCGTTCTCTATCCCAAGTTCCTTAAGTACAGAAACAATCGCCTCACTTACACCTTCAGCAACCTCTCTCCTTTTTGAGGATAATCTCTCCGCTATCTCAGAACAAATCTTTATTTGCTCATCTATTCTTCTTTCAATCCTTGCGATTTCATCCTCAAAATTTTCAGCTATTTCAAGCTCCCGTTTAATTTTATCTTTATATTCAATCACCTTTTCAACTGTTCCACCGTATTTTTTGCTCAATCTGTTAAGTGCGTGTAATCTCTCGCGTATGTATTCAAGCCGTTCGGGATTAAACTCAATTTTTGAGTTGTAGCTCTGGACGAAATTCGTTATCTCATCAATTATCACCTGAGCAGACCTTGCATCTTCAACATACGGTTGAAATCTTTTATCAATTGTTGATAAATCCTCAAGTTGATTTCTGACGATGACAAGAAGATCATGAATTGATGTTTCAGAACCATAAAGCATTGAGTAAAGCCGAGATGTCGCCTCATAGAGCTTTTCAGCGTTCTCAAGAAGTTTAAGCTCATCTTCAAGCTCTTCAATCTCCCCCGCTTGAGGATTTATCATTTCAATCTCGCGAAGTTGAAACTCGTAAAGTTCCCTCTTTTCCTTCAGCAAACTTTCCCTTCGTTTTAAATCATCAATTTCCTTATAGTAATTTTCAAGTTTGTTAAGTTCCCTCTTAAATTCCTCTACCATTCCCATAAGTCCGCCGAAGTCATCAAGAAGTTCTATATGCGTTTCAACTCTTAGCAAAGATTGATGCTCATGTTGCCCGTGAAGGTCAACAAGGTGATTTCCGATTTCCTTCATAACTGAAAGAGGTATCGGGGTATCGTTTGCAAAACATCTACTTTGTCCTTTTGCTGAAACCTCTCTCCTTAAAATTAGATCATCTGAAAATTCAATTCCGTTCTCCTCAAGTATCTTTTTGAGTTTTCTATTACCTCCGATATAAAAAACGCCCTCAACCACGGCCTTATCAGCCCCTTTACGGACAACCTCGCTACTTGCCCTTTCACCAAGTATCAATCCTAACGCATCAATTAAAATTGACTTCCCCGCGCCTGTCTCACCCGTGATTATGTTCAAACCACTCTCAAACTCAACCTCTATTTCATCAATCAACGCATAATTTCTCACATATAAACTGCGCAGCATGACATTCACCTAAAAGTTACTTTGTCCTTTGAATTTAATTTAAAAAACTCACTTTAAACTCGCAACGAACTCAGCTATTTTATCTGCAACTTTAAACACGACCTCATCTGGAACACCGTCAAACGCCTTTGACTTCAACCTCATATCACACATCTCATTGACATAATCAACGGGGATAAATTTTCGTTCCCCATCCCGATGTACAATGGCGATCTCGCTTGAGAAAAAGTCAAGTTTGCAAACAGAATAAATTTTTCTCATCAGATCTTCAATCTCCCATAGGTTATATTTCTCAATCTCATCTTCTTCAACCTCCTGATAAACCTTTAAATCTTTGTCCCACCAACACATCAAAACCTCATCCAAAATATAAAAAATTCTAAACCATCCCTTTTTATCACCAAGCATAACAGGATGGATCAGCTCTTGCACAAGATATTTATCATAAGGAAACTCCTTCCTTGCCTCAAATATATCCTCAATTGAGTTTCCAACTTTTACGCCCGTCCCACCGCCGGTTTCGGTTGACGGTTTTATGATGAAAGGGCGACCGATGATTTCAAGGGCGTTTATATCAATTTCAAGCAATGGATTTTCATCGTAAGGTTGGATGATCAAGGTATAAGGAAGGTGAACACCTAAATTTAGCAATTCAAGATGCATCGTTGCTTTATCGGAAGCTCTTAACATATGCTCATATTTATTTATCACCCTTGCACCCGATTTTTCAAGCAAAAAATTCAATTCAACAAAGTTATCATCAACATCTGAAACCCTGTCAAAATAAACAAGAAAACTTAGCTCCCCCAATTCAACCTTGTTATAAACATCTGTAAAATTTTCCGGGGTTATGAAATAAACCTTTAAATTCCTATCACGACATCTTTCCCCTATTATTTCAACAAAGTCAAAATCATACTCCCATTCCCAAGCAACGCCGAGGTCATAAATCTTGGACATTTCAACTTAAGCTATGCCTCTGAAAGATTTATTTTTTCTTTTTCTTCTTCGGTAAACCTTTCTGCGCTATCTCAAGCAACTTGTCGCGATATTTTTTAGCAACCCTTTTACCTTTGATTATTTGCGAAACATACGACTCGGTGACGCCGAGCGCCTCAGCAAGGTCTTTCTGTTTTATCCCCTTCTTCAAGAGCATCACCTTGATGTCCGTCGGTGTTAATTTCTTCATGACCAACTCCTGATTTTAAGTTTATATGTTTTCAAGTATATAATAAAAAAATTCATTTTAAATGTCAAGTTGAAACGTCCGAATGCTTTCAGTTGGAATTCCGAAAAGAATTTCTCTTGGAAACCACATATGAAAATTAAAAAATTTTAACTTGACTTTTAAGACCCCCACAAGTTAAATTATTTGCGAATTAAAACAAAGTTCAGGAGAACATCTATGAACTACCCTGTCTGGGACATCCCACTAATTGGAGGAGGACTTTTAATCGGATTTGTTGCAATCATCCACGTTTTCATCTCACACTTTGCCGTTGGAGGCGGAATCTACCTTGCATTAACTGAAAGAAAAGCTATTAAGGAAAACAACAAAGCGTTGCTTGATTTCTTGAAAAAACATTCAAGATTCTTTCTACTTTTAACGGTTGTCCTGGGGGCAGTTTCAGGCGTTGGCATTTGGTTCACGATTGGACTTGTTCATCCAAGCGCGACATCTACCTTAATCCATAGCTATGTCTTCGGCTGGGCGATTGAATGGGTCTTCTTCATCGTTGAAATTTCAGCTATCTTAATTTATTATGCAACATGGGACAAACTTGACCCGAAAACTCATAACATAATCGGATGGATTTATTTTGCCGGGGCATATTTGAGCTTGGTGATTATCAACGGTATCTTAACATTTATGTTGACAACCGGAAGCTGGACCGAAATTCCGTTCACAGAGCCGTCAAAGAAATTCTGGCTTGGCTTTTTCAACCCGTCCTATTTCCCGTCTCTTTTCATAAGAACTGGCGTTGCATTAGCTCTTGCAGGTCTTTACTCCCTGATAACAGCAACCAGATTAAAGGATGAAGACCTAAGAGCCGAACTCGTTCAATATTCTGGTAAATGGCTTGTCCCAGCGTTTATTTTAATACCTGTCGCTGGCATTTGGTATATTTCAATAATCCCACCGCTTGCACGTGAAATCTCAATGGGCGGAGCTCCCGCTGTAACGGTATTTGCTGCTTTAAGCGTTGTTTTTTCCCTCATAATCGCATTGTTTGCATGGCTTGGTCCAATTAAAACACCAAGGCAAACTTCTTTTGCTTTTGCCCTCGGTCTTCTCGTAATTGGATTCATGGTTACGGCTGTAACTGAATGGGTCAGGGAAGCAGTGAGAAAACCTTATATCATTTACGAGTATATGTACTCAAACTCAATTTTAAAAGAATCAGCAGATAAAATTAACTCACTTGGGACTTTAAATGTTGCAAAATGGGTGAGCGTTAAAGAAATCAACGATGAAAACAAGCTCAAAGCTGGTGAAGAAATCTTTAAGGTTCAATGTCAAAGTTGTCACACAATTGATGGTTATAATGGGATAAAGAAACTCGTCAACGGTTGGAGCGAGACATACATTGATTTTCAACTCCAACATCTTGATATGCTCAAAGGTTTTATGCCTCCGTTTTACGGCACCGAACAGGAAAGGAAAGCCCTTGCAAAGTGGCTTTATAATTTGAATAAGTAAAACAAAAAAGGTTTAAAAAAATGAACGAGCAAATCATTTTACCTGAACCTGATCCGATCCCATTGCCAGCACCATACTGGCTTTTGAAATTCTTGCTTGTCTTAACATTTATATTACACATAATCGCTATGAACTTCGCCCTTGGTGGTGGATTTATAGCCGGAATCACAGACCTCATCGGTAGAAAAAAGAGCAACCAATTTTATACAAATCTTTCAGCTTCGCTCTCAAAGATGTTACCAATTGCAACTGCGTTTACGATAACCCTTGGAATAGCACCGCTACTGTTCGTGCAGGTTTTGTATGGTCAATACTTCTACACCTCCTCAATCATTATGGCTTGGCCTTGGCTTTCTGTCATATTGCTTTTGATAATTGGATACTACGGATATTACATCTACCAGTTTAACTTTGAAAAATTGTCAGGTATAAGAGCTTGGATCGTTCTCGGAAGCGCTGTTCTTTTCGCCGTGATCGGTCTAATCTATACGAACAATCTCGTCTTGATGCTCACCCCTGAAAAGTGGGCTCAAAAGTATTTCACTAATCCACACGGGACAAACTTAAACTTTGATGACCCAACTGTCATTCCGAGATATTTGCACTTCTTCGTTGCTTCAATCTCCGTTGCTGGTCTGCTTGTGTTAATCTATGGACTCGGCAAGATAAACAAAGATGAGAAATATGGTAGATGGGCTATAAAATATGGTGGTTTGTGGTTCGTCATCGGAACCATCGTTCAATACGCGGTTGGGATATGGTTCTTGTTAAGTTTGAAAAAAGAATTTTTGCTTCTTTTCATGGGTGAAAATTCGCTCGCAACAATCATCTTCGGAGTATCCGTCTTGCTATCGCTTTTAAGCTTGATTTTAATACTTCTCTCCTTCAACGCACTAAATCCAAAACCTCTCGCTATCGGTGGAATCGTCTCGCTCTTCCTTACTATTGCTGGGATGTCAATCATGCGGGATATTTTAAGAAATGCTTACCTTCAAAACTACTTCAAACCTGAACAATTTGATGTTCAAATACAAATTTCAGTTTTACTTGTCTTTGCTGTGGTGTTCGTGGCTGGATTGATCACCGTTGGATATATGCTAAGCAAGGTGTTAAAGTTAAAGCCAACAACCGCATAAAATTTTATGGGGCGGTCATTTGACCGCCCCTTCTTCATTTCAAAAGAAAAGCTTTGCAACCTCTATCAAAAGTGATGGCTGTGCTTTGACAGCTGTCATGAAAAGCGTCTTTAAAGTCAACTTTTCATATGGAACCTTGGCAAGCTCATCAGCTATCTCGTTAAGCTTCTCATCGGAAAACCTATAAATAAACTGCTTGATCTTGTAATATCTCTCGTGCCTTTGACCAAGCACCTTGCGCCATTCATCCTGATACTTGAAAATCAAATTAAGATTTTTTTCCCTTATCGCTTGTCCTGCTATTTGTCCGGCTAACTTACCACCTATCATCCCGCTTATGATTCCACCTCCTGATACAGGATTTACTTGATGAGCAGCGTCACCAACAAGCATAAGTCCAGCCGTGACGATTTTTTCAGCTGTCTTAGCACATGGAACGCCCCCAGCTATTACGGTCAAAATTGAAGCTTTGGGAAAATGCTTTTCAACGAACTCTTCAAGATAACTCAAAGCATGCCTTTGCCTTCCGTAAATTCCCGCAATGCCAATGCCGACATTTGCTGTATTTTTTCCTTTCGGGAAAACCCAAAGATAACCACCTGGTGCGATTTCATTGCCAAAGTAAAAATAACATGTGTCCGGTTCAACCTCAATGTTTGTCAATGTCATCTGCGCAGCTGACTCCATATCTTGAAGTTTACAAGTCGTATCAAGCCCAGCCCATCTTCCAACTCTTGATTCAACCCCATCGGCACCGATGACTATCTTTGCCCTTATCTCAACCTGCTCTGAATTATTCAATAAAACTTTCACCCCTTCAACCTTTCCATCATTTAAAATCAAACCGTTTACATATGCTTTCGTCACAACCTCAGCGCCACATTCAACCGCAATTTTAGCTAACTCATAATCAAAAATTCTTCTCTCAAGTATATAGCCGTGTCCCTCAATGTTAGGCTTTACAACATTCCCATTTGGTGCAACAAGTTTAAAATATCTAACAGTGCTCGCAATCCACCTCGGATCGGGCTGTATAAATTGAACCAGACCTTCGTGGCTCACAGCTTCACCACACCTTACAGGATAACCGACATCTCGGTCTTTCTCAAGGACAAGAACTTTCGCTCCCATCAATGCTGAAAATCTCGCTGCTGTTGTCCCCGATGGCCCAGCGCCAACTACAATTATATCATAATAATCATCGCTTGGGAAATTTTTACCAAATGTCATCTATCTTTTTACTCCTTCACTTTCTTTTGTGGCAGTTGAAGTTCAAGGACTTCAAAAGGACAAGCCCAAACGCACTTACCACAATTTGTGCACAACTCGTGAATTATTTCTATCCTCGCCTCATATAATTCAATGCAATTTTCAGGACAAACGCCAACGCAACAACCGCAAAAGTCACATTTATTTTCTTTTATTATCACCATCTTCACACCTGATTTAATGATTTCAGATATTTCCTAATGATTTCCGAAAACCCTTTGTTTACAAATACATTCTTACGCCGATTAATTTCACTTTTCTTCGCTAAAAGTTCAGAAAGCTTCTCATCATCGCCTTTCGCCTCCGCCTCCTTTATACCTTGAGATAGCTCCTCCTCAATCCTTGAAATCTTCTTCATGTAAAATCTCGTCAAAACATCATCAACCGCCTTCCATATCTCCTCATATTCACCCTCCCGTCCAAATCTCTTCGCCCAGAACTTGCTAACCTCATATTTCCCCAAAACTATGCTCGTCACAAAACTTCTGAAATCATCATCGCTCACACTTTGTAAGAACTCGTGAATGTTCAATTTTTTCCCCTCGCTAAAAGATTGATAAACTGCTTGATAGATCAACTTAACAAATTCACTTTCAATATCAGCTTGTTTAATGTAATTAAAGACAAATTTTAAAACCGAATCATCCGCTTCAAACAAAATTTTCACAAGGTCTCTTTCCTCAGCAGGGATTGACTTAAATTTTGAAGTTTGACTTGAAGCCCAATCAATCTGATTGTCTTCTTTTCTCTTGGATTTCAATATCACATTTTCAAGTTCAAGCGAAAGGACTTTTTCAGGTAATTTATACTTTGATGAAACTTCTTTTATGAAAACACTACGCTTCAATTGATCTGGGATTTTTGATATTGACTCAACAAGGGAGCGTATCGCCTTTGCCTTCACATTCGGATCGTCAAACTTACCGAGCTGTTGATATGTCTGCGCTTTAAACTCAATGAAATTAACAGCGTTCTCAATCAAGGAGTAAAATTTATCCACTGAATTTTTCCTTATGAAAGAATCAGGGTCTTCCCCCTCGGGCAACTTGACAATATAAACATCAAGTCCTTGTGCGAGTATAATATCAACCCCCCTTAACATCGCCTTTGCCCCTGCAGAGTCAGCATCATAGATGAAATAAATCGTGTTCGTATAATTTGAGAGCAACCTTATCTGTTCATCTGTTAGAGCTGTCCCACTTGATGCGACGACATTTTCAATCCCAGCTTGAAAAAGGGAGATGCAGTCCATATAACCTTCAACTAAAATAGCATAACCTCTCCTTCTTATCTCATCTCTTGCTTGATATAGCCCGTATAAAACTTTACTCTTTGAATAAACTTTCGTCTCTGGCGAGTTTATATACTTTGGTACATCTTCATCATCTTTTAATCTTCTACCACCAAATGCGACCACTCTGCCTGAAATTGAAAAAATCGGGAAAATCACCCTGTCCCTAAATCTATCATAATAAGCCCCGTCCTCTCTTTTAACGATTAGACCTGCTTTTTCAAGTGAATCAAGTGGGAAATTCTGCTTTATCGCGTATTGCACAAGCGCATCCCACCGGTCGGGAGCATAGCCAAGCCCGAAAACCTTTATTGAAGCATCGTTTATACCGCGCCTGTAAAGATACTCAAGCGCTCTTCTCCCTTCAGCACTTTTAGTTAAATTCCTGTAAAAGAAAGAAGCCCCAAAACGATTTGCCTCATAAAGCTCTTCGTATTCCGTCTCAATCCATCGCTGTGTGTCCCCTGGTTTGGGAAGTTCAATCCCCGCATATTCAGCTACCTTCCTAACCGCTTCAATGAAAGACACCTTCTCATATTGCATAACGAAATTAAAAAGATTTCCACTGGCACCGCAACCAAAACAATGATAAAGTTGCTTATCAGGACTAACTGTGAAAGAAGGTGTCTTTTCGGTATGAAAAGGACACAAACCGACATAATTTTTCCCAACCCTTTTCAACGGGACAAATTGATTAATGTAATCAATGATGTCAACTGAATTCCTTATCTCTTCTATTTTATCCTCTGGAAGACGCATCCATGCCACAAAATTTTTTAAAAATCAAAAGATAAACCAAAACCGCCAAATTCTCTTTTTAAATTAAAGTATTGCCCATAAATATCAAAACCATTGTAATAAACAAGGTAAAGAAATATTCCTCTTGAATTCCACCGACCAAATTTAACACCGCTTGTCAAATTTAAGCCCCGTGAACTAAAAAATTTAAAATCTGAAGAAAAGATGAAAAAAAGCGGTGATTCAAAAGCTAACGAATGTGAGGAAATCTCTTTGAAAAACTCAAACCCGAACTGAATGCAAAATTCATCTATATTCGCTGGTTTGTGCCTGAATATAAAGCTTAAACCACTATAAAATCTGATGTTTTGTCTCTCAAAGGCAAAAATTAAATCAAAAAACTCCATTGTAAACGGAAATGGCGTTGCGCTTATTTCATCATATTCATCAACAAGATGTGAGCTTCTGTGAAGGACTCTAAGCCGTGTAGAAAAATTATCGCTTTTAAAGCTCACATTCCCACCGAAGAAGCCATCAATCGCTTCAACTCGCAAGATCAAAAACCCGTGATTATTCACGAGTGTATACGCAAAGAAATCAACACCGATTGTGCAGCTATAAGAACCAAGGCGAAATTGAAAAACATCAAGCGAATTTCCAATATCAACCTTCAAGCTGTTTCTGTCAAAGTATTTCATCAACCCAATTCTCGGCTCATAAAAGCTTGCGGTCAATGTCTTAAAGTTTAAGCCATTTGAATCAACAATTTTAACCTGCGCATTTAAAACCGTTGCGAGAAGAGCAAAAATCTCAAACACTTTTCGCGCCTTCAAGACCGAGCAAAAATTCCTTTATTTTGATCCCACCACTATAACCACCAAGTGAACCATCAGAGGCGATCACCCTATGACAGGGCACAATTATAGGTAATGGATTTGCACCAAGTGCGTTCCCAACCGCACGATATGCTTTTGGATTGTGAATTCTTTTCGCAAGCTCTGAATAAGTTATCGTCTCCCCGTATGGGATTTTCATCGTCTCACCCCAAACGAACTTTTGAAAATCCGTTCCGATCAAATCAATTGGAACATCAAACTTTTTCAACCTCCTCGCAAGATAAAGCCGTATCTGCTCTATCGCCTCTTTATTTTCTTTTTTACTTTCAACCACCTCAAACTCCGAAAAGTGCTTCTTTATCCATGATTTAAATTCCACTGAAGAATTAAGCGTGAGCGAGATTTTGCAAACTCCCTTTTCAGACGAAGCAATGTAAATTATGCCGATGTTTGTCTCAAACGAGGTGCAATATAGCATAAAATTTTAAATTAATTTTCTCAAAACTTCATAGGCAAGATATGAGGCGAAAAACAAAATGATCACCCCTGAGATTCGGTGAAAGATAGCGATGGTTCTGACTCTGAACTCAACGAAGTTGTGAATAAACTTAAGTAGAAGATAAAACCAAAGGACAACACCGAGCCCAACACCAAGAGCAAAGAACAAATTATCAAACGAGTTTGAAATTAAACTCGTTGACTTGACAATTCCAGCAACAGTTATCCAAAATATGAGGAAGGTCGGATTTAAAGCATACAAAACCATCCCAACAAGGAACGAGCCCTGAATATGATACTTCTTTATAAAGTTAGCCTTCCCATTCCCGTTGTTAAGCATTGTCTCTCCATTGTGAATTTTCCTAGGATGGACGATCAAATTTCTGAACCCAAAATAAACAAGTATCGCAAAGGCGACAATTTGGACAAGCAAATTACCAAGGGAATGTTCAACAATGGCACCCATACCGAACATAGCAAGAAGGCAATAGATAAACTCCATCGTCGCTGAACCAACACCTGTCCAAAAAGCTGGCTTAAAACCGTCTCTCATCCCTTTCGTTAAAACGGTCAAATTTATCGGTCCAATAGGAATTGAAATAAGCAAACCAAGAAATGTCCCTGCCAAAAGAGATATCATCACAGGAAAAAATTAATTTTTAAATCATTCAATCGCATACAGAAAATTATCCTTTGAGCCTATAAGTAAAATACCGTCAACAATTATCGGCGAAGAAAAGATACGATGCCACATATCAAACGCAACATCCATCTTCCCTGTTCTTCTATTTAGCCTATAGATTCCAGAATAAGTCGCGGTATTAACCCCAACATAAATAAAATCACCAGCGACAATCGGTGGACTCCATATTGAAACCTCATTAAGAGCGAACTTCCAGATGAGTTTTCCATTTAGAGAAACGATGTAAAAAGCACCGTCAGCGGAACTGAAATAAACCGCTTTGTCATCAACCGCTGGTGTTTGGGTTATTTGACCACGCGTTTGAAATGTCCATTTGATAACTCCCGTTTGAGCGTCAACTGCGTAAAGTTTGCCATCGTGCGAGCCAAATAGAACCATCCCGCGCGAAATAACAGGCGAACTTGTTATCATCCCATTAGTTGAAATGACCCAAATTACTTTGCCTGTCTTTGAATCAATGGAATAAAAACTTTTATCAAGCGATCCAAAATAAATTTTCCCATTAAAATAAGCAGGTGAAGAATATATCGCTTTCCCTGCCTTAAATTTCCAAATCAAGGTCCCACTCTTTGCATCAAGCGCATAAAGAACTCCCTCACCAGAACCAAAATAAACAATGCCATCCACTAATATTGGAGAGCTCATAAGCCAACCCTCAACTTTGAACTTCCAGATAACTTTCCCAGTTTTGGCGTCAAGTGAATAAAAATAATGATCATTTGAACCGAAATAAATTTTACCGTCAAAATACGCTGGTGATGTTTCAATCGTGTTGTTCGTTTTAAATTTCCATTTGAGTTTTCCGGTCTTGAAATCAAGAGCGTAGAAAAAGCCATCGTTTGAACCAAAATAAACGGTGTTATTCACCACAGCTGGTGAGGAATATATCGTTCCACCAGTTTCAAAGCGCCATTTTATTTTTTCAAGTTTCGGCAATTTCTCGCCCGTATAGTTTCCTGTATGAGCAACATTGTAACGGAAAACGGACGATTCAACATAAAACAAAAGGATTAAAACTAAAACAGAAAACTTCATTTTCATCGCTTAACTTGAAGAAGAGTTTTTCATCAAGCCCTCACTCCTTGCAACGAAAACAGCCGCACTTGCATCACCAGTTATATTTACAACCGTTCGGCACATATCAAGAATTCTATCCACACCGAGGATTAAAGCAATCCCTTCAGCAGGGATATGGATTGCCTTTAAAATCATAACGAGCATAATTATCCCAACTCCGGGGACTGGAGCAGTCCCAATTGAAGCAAGCACAGCAGTGAGAACAATTGTAAGTTGTTGTGTTATATCAAGATTAAAACCGTAAACTTGAGCTATGAAAACAGACGCAACCCCTTGATACAGGGCTGTTCCATCCATATTTATTGTAGCTCCAAGCGGTAAAACAAAACTTGTTATCTGCTTCGGAACACCGAGATTTCTTTCAGTGCATTCAAAGTTCACAGGCAAGGTCGCTGCGCTTGAACTCGTGCTGAAAGCAATTATCTGCGCCTCTCTCATACCCTTGTAAAATTTCAACGGATTCATCTTACCGAGAAATCTAACAGAAAGCGAATACACGCCAAATAAATGAATCAGCAAACCAACCAAAACCGTGATTATATACCAAAGCAAAGTAGAAAGAATCCCAAAGCCAAAATCGGCAACTGTTGCAGAAATCAAAGCAAAAACACCATAAGGCGCAATCTTCATAACAAGGTCAACCATCTTTATCATTGTATCGCTGACACCATCAAGAAACTTGATGACAACATCGGACTTATTTTTATCAATCATGGTCAAAGTTATGCCGAATATAACCGCAAAGAAAACGATTTGAAGCATGTTCCCGTTAGCCATAGCGTTTATAGGATTCGTAGGAACGATATTAACAAAAAAATCAACTACATCAACACCAAGTTCTTGCTGTATCTTCTCACTTATATCCGCTTGATATTCGGATGCCATCCTGTCCCTTATTACAGGTGAAATTTTATTCCCCGGCTGAATAAAATTTGCACAGATAAGACCTATCGTTATAGCAATAGATGTCGTTATAATGTAATAAGCAATCGTCTTCCCACCGATTCGCCCCACTTTTCGTATATCTCCCAAGCTCGCTGCTCCAACAATTAAAGACGCTATCACAAGTGGGATAGCAAGAAAGCTTAACAGACGAACAAAAATTGTCCCTATAGGTTTTATCTCCGTTGCGATCGTCTTGACTTTTTGTATCTCAACGATATTTTCAAATTTTATAACCTGCGTCTCTTTAAAATCCCCCGAATCCATCCTTTTGTAAAAAATCAAAACGACCTTCGCCTTGTCAGAAGGTGAAAGGTCGCGGAAAAACTTAATTATTTTTGCCTGATCGTCACTTGAAAATTCTTTTTTAACCCCCGATAAAATAAATTCCGCCTTTTCCCATCTCTCAACGATCGCTTTCTCTTCCCCCTTTGAGCTCTTCGTTGTTACCTTCAACTTATGCGCATCAACGCTAAAAATCACACCGAATATAGCTCCGAGTATAAGAGCGATGATTATCTGCGTGTGAATTGGGATTTTTTTCTTCAAAAGCATTCCTTCTTTTTTTCTTTTTTAAATTAAGAGGGGCTCGCACGCTCAACATAAACAGAGCGCCGAGCCCCCAAGCTAATTTTCATTTCACTATCCTTCCAGCTTCAATCTCATCAACTATCCGATCAGCATTGTAAACATGCCTTAAAGCTTCAACTATACCTTTAAAGTGGACTGCAACAGCTCGGTTCTTTTCATCAACATAGATGAAATCACCAGGTAAGCTTTCAATGTTGCCATCAAAAATCAATCCAACAACTTCAAGGTCCTTGTTAACAACAGGGCTTCCGGAATTTCCGCCGATTATATCATTTGTAGCAACGAAATTAAGCGGAGTGCTAAGGTCAAATGTCGCTGGTAAATTCTTCCATCTCTCGGGCAAATCCCAATCCCTTCTTTCTGTATCTTTAAATGAATAATGCCTATCAAAAAGTCCGTAGAATGTCGTTATCGGTGGCGCAATTGTCCCGTTATACTCATAACTTTTAACGACACCATCTGCAATCCTTAATGTAAATGTCGCATCCGGTGGTATTGAGGTGCCATAGACATCAAAAATCGCCCTTCCAAGAAGTTGAAGCTTTGCTGATTCCTTTGCTGTGATTTGATTATATTTTTTGCGCACCTCGTTCGCCCTTGCTCTTGTCTTAACGACGAATGAAATGAACGGGTCGTTTGAATTCAAAATCGCATTCGGATCACCCTCAACAAGGTTCATAACCTTTTCCTTATCCGTTAAAATCGTCGTTGAAAGCAAATAATTAACCGCTTCTTCAGGAGACCTCCCTCGCAAAAGTTCATTGAACGCAGAATTTTTATCAACGAAAACCGACTTCATAAAACTTAATTGATAAGCTAGCGTCATCTTTTCAAGTTCTGGCTCAATCTCGGATGGATAAATTCTCGCCTTTGTCGCCTTTAACCTTTCACCCTTGTAATTTTCTGCTCTCTTTTCCTCGGGAAGTTTCATTTGCTCCGCGTACTCAACAAGGTCATTGGCAATCCTGAAATAAACGCTTCTTCCAGTCCCTGCGAAATTATACGCTTGAAGCTCATAGAACAATTTCGCCTTTTCAACTTGATACTTGGCTATTTCATCCCAAAGGTTTCCATACTTTGCTTTCAATTCGGGATTTCCAAGTACGGAATTTTTGAACTTTGCTTCAAAATCACGCTTTCTCGCCATAAGATATGGGTCTCTCAAACCAGCAAGTCGCCCAGTATATGCCTTTTGAGAGTTTGAAAAACTAAATAACCGTGTCTGATATTTCAATTTCTTCTCGGGATACTTCGCGAGAAATTCCGAATAAATTTTGACAAGGTTATCAAGAAGCGAGAGTGTATAGGGGTAGCTATAATCCCTGAAAAATTCAAGTTGGGCAACGGTTAAAAGTCGGTTTGTCCTCCCGGGATTACCGATTACGAAAACAGGGTCACCTTCTTTTATCTCTGTCTTACTGAATGGGAAGTAATACTTTGTTTTAACGGGTTTCCCATCCTCATAAACTCTGAAAAACGCAACATCAAGGTCATATCTTGGATATGTGAAATTATCGGGGTCACCGCCAAAGTAAGCAACTATTGTCTCGGGCGCATAAACAAGACGCACATCGGTATATCTTTTATAACCATAAAGCGAATACTTCCCACCGTTATAAAAAGTCACAACGCTGAAAACCATAGAATCCTTTGGATTCGTCTCCTTAAATTTCTTATAATACCTTTCCTGAATCTCCCTTATTTTCTTATCTCGGTTTGAAACCCTTTCCTCATCCGTTTTTCCCACCTCAAACGCCTTCTGAACTTCCTCTGTCACATCTTCAATTAAAACAAGTTGGTCAACATAAAGATTTGGGACTTTTCTTTCCTCCTCAAGTGTTTTTGCATAAAACCCCGTTTCTGGTAAATTCTCACCCTCACGATTTACAGCAACAAGAGCTCCCCTTGCACAGTGATGATTCGTCATAACAAGACCATCTTCAGAGACAAACGAAGCAGAGCAATTTGGAAGACGCAAAGCCGAAAGCCGTGCCTTTTCAAACCAATCGGAAGTCGGCGTAAAACCGTACGTCTTTGCAAAATAATCAATCGGAGGATAATCAAATGTCCACATCTTTCCTGTGTCAAATTGACCCGCCTTTACGGTGTCAAGATAGGCAAGGTAAGATGGCTTGGTTGCTTGATAAGTTGTGCAACCTGAAAAAACGAAAATCAAGACAAATGAAAACAAAAGAAGGTTCTTAAAAAATCTCATCTTTTCACCTCAAAATTTTATTTTCAAATAGGTAAATTTAAATTAATACGAACATAGATAAATTTCAAGTGCTGGAGGGTTCGGATTCTCCCATTTTATTTTTACTCAAAGTCCTTTAAAGCGAAGTTGACATTAAAGGGTTCTGTGTAGAATGTTTGGTCTTGCTGAGTTGAATATGGAAAACGATAAAAAATTAAAGTTAGAGATGAGACCTTGGCTGATATTAACCCAATTTATTGAGATCATCGCCATTGGGGAGATTTAAATTTTTAAAATCTTTCCCTCCCCCCTTTTTAAATCAACTTCAATTTTTCTGTCTTCAATCAAAATTTCTCCGATAAAACCCTCGTCTGTTGCAATAAAAACATACTTTGAACCATTGCCTAACACTTCAAAAGCAAAGATAAAAGCATCGCCATCCCCAATCAATTGTGCATCTAAAGGCAATTTTTCAACCTTAATGACTTCTCCCTCATACAAAACATCATCAATGCCAGAGATATAAAGTTTACCTTCAAACATAAAGGCATCTATCAAACGACCCTTGAAATTTAAATTCTCAATTGCGATCCATTTCCAGTTCGGTGGTAGGGATGGTTCAAACTTAACCTTATCAAATTCAAAGGAAAACCCGAGCAAACCTTCAACAGCAAGCCAGATATAAGTTGGTGGCATCCACGGGCTTAAAGTCATCCCCTTACTTGACCCGTCCTCACCATGTAATCTCTCTGGGAACTGACCCGGGACAAGGTTTTGATACTTTGCGGGTTTTTGCGACTCTATTAACTTAAATATGTTAATCATAGCTTCAGCAACTTTTTCAGGATAAAATTTCCTAACGGCATAACCGACCCAAGCAGTTAAATTTGGCCAAATCCCACCGAGGAGATGATATGATGCATCAGGGTCATAATTTCTCTCGGTAGAGCTAACAGTTCTAACGCCAAATTCCGTCCAAAGGTCATGCTGGATCAACCTCTGCGCTATCATCTTTGCCTTCTTTTCATCAACGACACGAAACAACAACGGAAACACTAAATCTCCAGTTATATCGTGATGTTTCACACCTTTTGAATCAATGTTAAGCAAAGGTAAATTCGTGACTTCAGAAATTAATTTTTTCATAAAAGCGTCTCTCAAACGCTCGGCTTCGTTTTTATACTTTAAAGCATCTGGTTTATTGCAAATCAAATCCGCAATTTTTGAGATGAGCTCAAGCGAAAAGATACATTCTGAATTTATCTCAGAAACATATCCGCCGAGTTCATATCCATCAATTATGTTTCTCCAACTCGTAATTCCATATACGCCCTGACCTTCGGTGCGCGAATAAACGAGTTCATCTTTCACTTGGGTCAAAATGTAATCCGCTATCTTTTTTAACATTTCATATTCACTCAAAATATCGTGTTCCTGGCATAAATTAACATGATGATACACAGCCCAGATCAAAAGCGGTGTGTCGTCATTTATATTTAAGTTATAATCGTAAAGTTTTGGATTTAATTCGTTTGCATGGACATATTCAGTGACCTTGCCGTCTGGATGAATGCTGTATTTTAATGCGAAGTTAACGAGCTCGTGTGAGAACTTCGGCGTTACATAATCCGAACCAAGAATGAACCAGGCTAAATCCCGCATCACAACAATGTCTTGGGGTGGGTCATTTGTAAATGCAAAGCCAGTTTTATAAAGATGCTCAACCCTGCACATATTGACCTTTGCCCATTTGACACCATTATTTATCGTTTTATTAGGCGTAAAAATTGAAGCAATTTTAAGGATTTTCTCCATCTCGGAAAGCGAAAACTTAAAAATCTCATCGTAAAACTTTCTAATTTCCCCGATTTCAAATCCCCCAATTGAAAAAGTCAACAGAACATCTTTCGTCTCGCTAGGATTGACCTTTACACTTTGAATGCATTTTAACTTTCTCCCATCAAAATTAAGTCCGTCAAAAACAAAATTTGATTTGATTTTCCTCTCACCCTCGTTTAAATCAATCGGTTCAAATCTCAAAATACCCTCGGAAACTTCAAGATTAAACCTCTTGATCTTTTCTTCGTCTGGCGGTTGCTTCGTAAAATATGGTGAACCTACAGCAGGCAAAATTATACTGTGCGAAATCTTAATCTCAACCTCTTCATCGGTTCTGTTCTCAAGCGAAATAACATAAAACAAATTCCGAAGCTTTTCCATCATAGCTTCAAGATTTTCAATCCTAACGAAAGGGAGAAACGACTTTTTAAAAGCAGTTACATCGCTGGAGGAATTAATATATTTTGTTGCTTGTGTCAACGGTTCAAAGGTTGTTTCAACCGGTTTTAATTTTTCACCAGCGATAAAAAAGTTGATCTCCCACCTACCGCAGTAAAATTTATTATCCATTGAATGCCATAACCCATCAAGGTTCGTCTCTTTGTCAAAGCGTGCAAATAAAAGGAGGTTTCCTAAACTTGAACCAGTTGTCAGGTCTTCAACTTCTACAGTATATTTCATTTTAGAAGTTTTTTTGTTTTTATTCCTTTAATCCCGTTCTCGCCAAACTCTCAATGAAATATCTTTGAAAGAAAACATATGCAACGATAATCGGTAAAGCCAGCAATGTTGCGGATGCAAGCTGAACGCCAAGTTGACTTCCAGCTTGTCCACCAACAACAAAAATCGTAACAAGTTGAGGCATTGTCATAAACTTCTCACTCCTTACAACTATAAGGGGCCAAAGAACCTCATTCCAACTTGATGTAAAGGTTAAAATCCCAACCGTTGCAACCGCTGGCTTTGATAATGGAATTATTATCTTGAAAAGAATTTGAAGGTTGTTGCAACCATCAATCCGAGCCGACTCAATCAATGACTGCGGTATCGTCAGAAAAAATTGTCTGAAAATTAAAATAGCAAGCGAATTCATCATCGCCGGGAAAATCAAACCAGCGTAAGAATCAACAAAACCAAGTTTAACTATAAGGACATATGTTGGTATAAGTGTGATCTGAAAGGGTATCATCATCGTGAACAAGATAAGAAATAAAATTAAGTCTCGCCCTTTAAAGTTCAATCTTGAAAGCGCATATCCTACGATTGAACCAAATATTATGACGGAGAAGGTGATCGCCGTTGACACAAACAAACTATTGAAAAACGCTCGGACGATAGGTATTTTTGCGAAGACGGTGGAATAATTTTTAAAACTTAAATTTTCCGACATAAACCACAACTCTGATATCTGGGTTTCCGGCTTTAATGATGCAAAAAACATCCACAAGAATGGATATGCGAAGAAAATAGCCCCGATTACAAGAGTTATATATGTTAGTGCGTTACGCCTCAATATACTTCCCTTTCTATAAATTTTCTTTGGATAATGACGATGATTAATATCACCATTGCGAAGAAAAAGCCAAGCGTCGCAGCATAGCCCATATGGTTGAAATAAAACGCCTGATTATAAATATAAAGCATAGCTGAAAGGGTGCTGTCCAATGGACCTCCACCAGTTAAGATATACGGCTCAATAAATAGAGAAAAGCCACCAATGGTTGATAAAACGACAACGAGAACAACAGTTGGATTTAAAAGTGGGAGCGTTATCCTGAAGAATTTTTGGAAATTTGAAGCACCATCAATTTCAGCGACCTCATAAAGTTCATTCGGTATGCTCTGAAGCCCAGCAAGGAAAAGGACTATATAAAACCCAACATTTTTCCAAGTAGCCATCACAGCAATTGAAGGCATAGCAATTTCCGGACTCACAAGCCATGGGATTTTCTTAAAACCAAGACCCAAAAGCATTTGATTTATTAAGCCCGTTTCATAGGCATATATCTGTTGCCATAGTATAGTTATAACAACACCAGAGACGACAACTGGAAGAAAATATAGCGCGCGAAAGAAAGCACGAAATTTTATTTGCTTGTTAAGAAGATTTGCGAAAAATAAAGCTATAACAATTTGAAGCGGTATGTGAATTGATAGGAAAATTAAGGTGTTAATTATTGCCTTGAAGAAAAGCTCGTCCCTAAACAACCTCACAAAATTTTTCAGCCCGATGAATTCCATCGGCGTGACTATGTTCCAGCGGTGAAATATAAGTATAAATGAAAAAAACAAAGGATAAGCAACAAATGCGGCGAAATAAACAAAATAAGGCATAACCATAAAATAGCCAGCTTTGCTTTCAACCCTACTCATTTTGACCATTCAATTATAACTTTTGTTCTCTTAATCAAATTTTTCACCGCTTCATCAGGCGATTTAGCACCGTAAACAGCGCACGCCTCAAACTCACGCGAGATCGCATCAAAAACCTCCTTCATCTCAACAACTTCATCAACCCCTCTTGTAAATGGCGCTTGCTCTGCGAATATCTTCATTTTTAAATTTCGGTTAAAATAATCCGCAAATTTTTTATTTTCAAGCAAATCACCCCTTATCGGAAGCTGATTGCAAATTTCAAGCAAAAGCGAATCCGAATACTCGCTCACAAGAAACTTGACAAACTCCCAAGCTTCCCTTTTATATCTCGTTGTGCTGAATATGGCGATGTTCTTGGGATCACCATAAGTGTAAACCTTGCCTTGATAATCGTCCGGGACTGGAATTGGAGCGAAATCATACTCAAACCCGCTCGGCTTATTCCCCTCAAGATAAGTTATAGTCCAAGGACCGGTAAATCTCATTGCGATTTTTTCGCTCAAGAAGGGATCAACTTGAAAATTCGTAATTGGGAAATATTTCATTTTAAAACAGGTTCTAAAAAAATCAAACACTTTAACAGCAATCTCATAATCAATGTCAAGGTCATCACCTTTAAAAAACGTTCTCCCACCGGATGAAGCGATATAAAACGGATAAAAATCAAAAAACCTCTGCCACCAGATCGGTCTTATATCCGTATACCCTGGGAATATCCCAAGCTCTTTTATTTTCTCACACGCCTCAAAAAACTCGGAATATGTCCTTGGTGCTCTCTCAATCCCTGCTTTTTCAAAAATTTTAACATTATACAAAAGCATCACAGGGTTTGTCTTCCAAGGAAGTTGATAAAAATGCCCATCCTTTGACCTGAAACTTTCAAGCAAATCAACTGGGATTTTCCGGGCACTGATAAGAGAATCAAAATCTTCAAATTCATCAAGCGCAACTAAACCACCAGCTTTTATGTATTCAGCTATTGCCCCTGGCCAGATATTTGAACAAACATCTGGGGTTGTTCCCCCAGCTATCGCTGCTAGAAGAACTTCCTCTGAGGATTGACCAGCTGGTAAAGCTTGAACTTCAACTTGAATCTCAGGATGAAGCCGATTCCATTTATCAACAAGAATTTTTGCAAGCTCAATCTCCTCAGGATTTGGAGCGCACCAATACGTTAATTTTTTGTTCGCCTGATTAAAAGCATTTTTCCGATCACTTGAGCACCCAAAGACAAAAAACAAAATAAATAAAAACAAGAACGATTTCATCTCAACAGTATCAACTTTTTTATTTTTGAAAATCCACCAGCATCAACAAAACAGAAATACAATCCGCTTGAATTATTATCAAAATTTAATTTTAACAACCCTGCTTCAGATGTCATCTCATCAACCTTCCTCCCGCAGATGTCAAAAACTCTCAACTTGAAGATGCCTTTGCCCTTTAAAAAAACATTCGTTTCCCTGTTAAATGGGTTTGGGAAAATATCAACTTCAAAATCGTCTAAATCATCAAAAGAACCTCTTTCCTTAATTCCAGTTATCACTGCGCGCTCAACTTTCAATTCAGCCCCATCAGGACTTTGAAAAATCTTCCTCTCAACGATTGGTTGAATTATGAAGTAGTCAATCCAGACGAAATCGCCAACACCTCTGAAATAGACATCAATCGTATGTTCTCCAGAATGAAGAGGGAAAGAACCGTTAATTCTATCTATCCAGATATAATCTTGCGACGAAGAACCGCTCATATCAAAGTAAAACTTATAAATTGAATCAATCACGATTTCAACCCCAGCATAACCGCTTGGTAAACTCCTCTTACGATATTGAACATAAATCGTGTAAAAGTTCAAATCGTCATAAACATTGTCAATGTCAAACTTAATTCTTATCCCATCCTCATTCTTAAGCTCAACGAGACAACCTTTACTTATGTTCGCCCAGTTGAATTCGCTCAAATAAATTTTTTTCGGGTCACCATATGTTGAAGCAAAATTTTCAGCTTCAATTATCTTATAAGAATTGTCCGACTTTGTCTTATAAAAAAGATATCTTGAAGCGATATCATCGTAAAGCGCTGTCTGTAAGCCAATAAGACCCTCTGAGACGGATTCAGCCCCTGAGTTTAAGTTCATCGTTCCATCTGCTTTAACCGCATCATAAAACCTGCCGGTTGCAGAATCATAAACCGGATAATTTGCTATGTTATTTCCGAGCCACCAAGACCCATAAAGACCGCCGAACATTCTGTAAGTTGTGTCCCCTGTTATCTTTCCATATTCAATGAATGCTTGAACGATCGGAGCGATGCCATAATTTATCTGATCACCCCTTTCTGGATACGGCTTTATATCAGTTAAATCAAACGATAGAAGCATTTTTTTATAAAAGTTATCTATTTCCCTTCTTGCCGACTCAATCCAATCCGCTCTATTAAAAATTTTCCCGGCTATAAGAAGCGCATAAGATTGTCTGCTTCCCCAGGAATGCCAAATGTAAAGATTTGGAGTGAAAGATGGATGCATCCCAAAAGGAAAGTCATCCTCATCCCCAAATTGATATGTTGAGATCGCTTTACAAAGTTTTTCAACAACCCACTTTGCTTTTTCGCTTTTTGAAAACTCATAATAAAGCGACGCTCCTATAACCGCCTCAGCCGATGCATCTGCGCCATTTTCAAGTAGCCAATAACCTTGCGCTGGAACTTTCCAATTTATAAACAACTCGTAAATATCGGACTTATTTATCGTCCTTATCGCTTTTGACAATGCCCTTTCAATCCTAACTGCAAGCGTATCTTTAAACTCTTTCTCAACATTAAATTTTGAGAAAATATTATAAGCATAGCCCATAGCCCAAAGTGCCCTGCAAGCCCACCACTTAAAACTATCATTGTTGCTTGTTTGACCGAATTTATTTATTGAAAGGTCCTCATAAACAAAGTTATAAAATCCGCCATCCTCCGCTTGCATCTTCAATGTAAATTTAAGAAGAAGCTTCGCTTGATTTAAACTATGCTGGTCTCTAAACCTTTCATAATGCATAAGATAAGCAACCGAAGCTCTGGTTGCGTCATCAACGCAGGCAATCCCCTCACCCAGTGCTGGGACATATTTATAATCGGGATAATTTGAATATATATGAATTATCGCAACCGTATCAGCATCCATCACAACCTTTTCAACGAGATAATCAATGTGCTTTAAATTTATATCAAAGCTTTGCGAAAAAGCTATATCAACAAGGAAAGCGACGAAGATTAATTTTTTCATAAACTTTCCAAAATTTAATATTCAACACTTAACACAACTGTATGGACACCTTTCAACCTGCCATAATCGTTGTATGAGTAATCAAACTGAACCTTCATATCGCTAAACGGAATTTGCATCTTAACACCGGCGCCAAGAGATAAGCCACCTTCACCATCTTTTAAAAAGAGCATTTGATAACCGCCTCTTATAAAGAACATGTCCCTAAAAGAGTATTCCGCACCAGCGTTTATATATTGATAATTGTCGCTTGGGTTTACAGCGTCTGTTGATATCATAAGCTTACTGGCTTCTGAATTAAAGATATAAGTTGAAATCCCAAACTGAAAATTCAATGGTAATTGCCAGTTATCAGTTTCAAGCATTGCGGGTATCCTATCATTATTCCCATATTTATTTGGATCTGGGTCATAGAAAACTCTGGCATCCCTCCCATACATTCTCATACTTGTACCAAAATTTGAGATCGTTGCTCCAATGGTCATACCACCGAAGAAATCCGTTTTAAAAAGCGTTCCAACATCAATGGCAACAGCCCAAGCCGACATGTGCCATATCCTCTGCCGAATATATTTCGCATTAAATCCTATTGAAAACCTATCTGTTAAATTTCTCGCATATGTCAAACTTAAAGCGAAATCGTTCGCATTAAAATATTCCCCTGTCCCCTCAGGTCTTTCAACCGTTGTAACCGGCATATCAGGTATGGTCAAAGTTGTCAAGCTTGCTCCAAGCGTCCCAAAAGAACCAACAGGCAGGACAACCCCTATAAAACCAAATTTTGTATCCGCAAGCCAACTTGTATATTGAAACATCGCTTTTATTCCCTCGCTCCTTGCGATACCACCAGGATTCCAATATAAGGCGCTTGCATCATTTGCGACAGAAACAAATGACCCACCCATAGCGGTTGCCCTCCCTCCAACAGGTATACTAAGAAAAACAGCAGCTGTTGTCCCAACTTTTGAAACATTTGATACAAAATTTTGCGAATAAGAAAATGAGACGAATAATAAGATAAACCAAACTTTTTTCATGGCACAAAAATTGAATTTATTTTATCACTGCGAAACGTCCGATTTTTTCGCCTATCCCTGGGGCTTCAACATGATAAATGTAAATCCCATAAGCTATATCCATTCCATCCTTTGAAACAAGGTCCCATGAAACAGCCCCGTAATTCTCACTCCCGTTGTAAACGATTGTATCAACTAGGTAACCCCTGATCGTGTAAATTCTTATCGTGCAATTCTTTGGCAAATTTACGAACCAAATTTTCCTTTCACCCCTGCCAGCTCTGTATCTATTTGCCGGTTCCCAAGAAGCTGTAGCAACATAGGGATTGGGAACAACGGAAATTTTATCAAGGTCACTTTTTGCTTTTTCAAAGTCAATTCCCTGACCCCTTACCTTAAACTCAAAATATTCTCCATTTCTAAATGGCTTCCTTGTAGCGATCAAATAAACATCCCCGGGGGACGGTGGAATTTGAACTGGTTTCAAGGTGTCCTCAAAGAATTGAACCCTCCAAGTCGCCTTCCAACTTCTCGGATTTGGCCTCTGAGTTGCTGAATCGCCACCAAGAACAATTATCAACCTGTCCCCTGGGGAAAGCGTTGAATCCTTATCTGAATCAAAGAAAATAAAATCCGCCTTTTTACCCTCTGTGAGATTCCAAACCGTGAATTTAACCGGGATTCTCTGCTGTCCGAAAATTAACGCAAGAGAAGTATCAATAACTTTGTCGCTGAAACGAACCTCAAAATCAGCAGGATATTTTATGTTCCTCACTACAAAAGTTGGATCAAGGTCAACTCTGACGATATAATTTGAATTACCCTTGACCCATCCAGTCCTGTTGTTGTCAAGACTAACAGATGAATCGTTGTAAAGATAAATCACAAGACCATTGAAAATCGGCGACTCCTGACCGTAAACTTTTAACTCAACGGTATCAACAATTCTAATCCCAGATGTCAAGTCATAGATTGAATACCTTGGAATAGCTGAATTATAAAATTTTGATGTGTCAAAGAAAGAGACCCTATAAATATGCCCATCCTTTATTGAGTCGGGTTGAAGTATATGAACCTCAATTCTGCCAGTTCCGGGTCCAACATGCGTTAAATTTCCATCAATACCTGCCTCAATATAACCAGCGGATGGGGGATTTGGAGTGACAACGGCTGTGTTTATATCTGGCTTAATCGTTCCAGTCACATCAGCTTTTATAATTGATGTACATTCAGATGGAGCAATCCCATCAATGTTTCCATAAGCATCCCTAGTCACATAACCCCTATCATAAGAAACAACAGCATAATAATATGTCTGTCCATTTTGAACATCTTGATCAACAAATGAATGTCTCAAACCGGAATCATCTCCGAGATAATACTTCAACCCGTAGATATCAATTGGATGATAACCTTTTATCCCGTTTACAAGGTCAAACTGTGCTATGGGCTTTTTGAACAACTTATTACCGTGTGCATCAGTTATAACAAATGCTTCAAGAAAACTTGGATCCGTGCTCTTATAAATTTTATATCCCTCAAAATCATACTCCTGAAGGAACGGGTCCCAAGAAAGTTCAGCTCTTGAATCCCAATAAAGCGTAACCTTCTTATCACCGGGCACAGCTACAAGTCGGGGCTTTTCAGGCGGTTTTGCAAATCTATAATTTGCATTGTAAATCTGTTGAACTGTCTTTTTTCTTTTTATCAAATCATCTCTATCCTGACCAAATAAAAGAGCCATTGAAAACCTCTCAACATGACCTGCTGGCATAGGGAAAATCCCAGATGAAAAGAACATCCCAAGATTGACCGCCTGAAGAAGTTGGTCCTTTTGTGGGAGAGGTGCAGTAAAAACGCTCCAATTTTGCTCATCGTCCCAAAGTTCATAAGTATGAACAGGGAAAATTGAAAAACCAGTCAAACCGATCTGATCTGATTCATCCTTGTCAAGAATTCCAAAGTTTGGCTCACCTTGATCTGGACGACCATTACCTTCGCTACCATCTGGGTCAGGTCCTGTATAACCCTCGTCAAGTGGACCAATTCCGTCACTTCCAACATCATCATTAAGCGGTTCGCCGGGGTCCCATATACCATTTCCGTTTAAATCAGTGAAGCCCCGCCAATTCATGTTCTCATCAGCTGTCCACCAATAACCTTGCCTTACAGCAGGGATATCATCGACGCTTGAATAGTTGTAAAACCTTAAAAATTTCGCCAGGTCATAATTTGCCTGAATGTAACTAATTATGTTTTCTTTCCCCACTATAAGCTGACCGGCATCGGGGTCATTTCTTCGCTCATCAATAATCCCATCGTCATCATTGTCTTTACCGTCATTTTGAATCCCTGGGCTTTCAAGAAAGGCATAACCTGCAACACCAACTGGACCCCATCGCCCTGGAGTTCCAATGCCATCTGAGTCAAAAGCCCAAGCGATGTCAAGTTCCGTATCATACAAACCAGAATCATCACCTGAATCATCCGTTCCTCCAACTCCCCAGTCAATATATTGAGCAAATAGAGCTTTTTGATAATCCGTCTTCCCTTCATTTAAAATTTCATAATGCCAAAAAATAACATCTTGTGCAAGCACATGTGACCATTGAAAACCACGCATTGCAACCTCCATTCCAATTCCCCTTCTTGTTGTATCGGTTGGGTCGGGATAAAAATCCCATTCTTCGTCTGGATCATCATCAAAGACAAAATATGTTTCAAGATCAGCGTTTCTAACACCTTTTCCGAAATATCCATTCCAATAACCAGCCCAATCTGGCGGTCTATCGGGCCAAAATGCTGGCCAAGTTGAGGGGTCATTGCTCATAGCTGGCTTCGGTTGCGTCGGATTTGCATACCCTGGCAAAGGAGCCCAACCCCATGGGGTTCCATCAGGTCCTATGTCAATAAACTCACGATACATCGTCTCCATAGGATGAATTATTTTACCAGTTCTATCCCTCGTCTCAACTTGAACTATCATAGCAACACCGTCAACATAAGAATGACCGCTACCCTTGGGCCACTCTCCACTTGGTTGATCAGGCCAATGAGCAACCTCACCGTGATTAAAAAACATCGTCCTGACCATGTTCCCATCCATTATCCCCTGCTTGGTGTATTTCCTGTGCCCGACATTTGGGTCTGGTTTAACATGCTGTGAAAATAAAGCAAGTGGAATAAAACTCAAAAAAAGCAAAAACTTTTTAATCATAACAGGGGGAGAATTTTTATTTTTAAAAGTCAAATGAAATCCCAAAAATAACCTGCCTTGGCTCAGAGTAAAAATCAGGTCTTGTGAAATATTCCTCAACCGTGTTTATACCCCTGGGACGACCAGAATAAATCGTAGATAAAGTGTAGCCAGCCCGACCTGTATCACCAAAAACTTCAATCTCGTTCTTTATATCAAACACGTTGTAAACTTTCACGAAGAATTGCATATTTAAGCCAAAGAGTTTAAAAATCTTATAAAAATAAAGATCAAAATTATAAACTGGCGGTTTGTTATCGCTGTTTTCAACCGCTATTCTTTGATTTTGAAAAGCTGGTGTGTAAGGAAATCCCGTGCCAAGTTGCCCAATTAAACTTAACACAAAGTTATCCGGTTGCCCAAGTGAAACCGTAAAGTTGAGAGAATGCCTCCTATCCCAATCAAGAGGAACGAGCTGCTTATTACCTTCAATCGGAGGATCAGCTTGATTGTTTAAAAACTCTGCATCAGGATCAGACGCGTTGCCACGGGCAAGCTGAAGGGTATAATCAAGTGTGGCACCAAAACCATCCCTAAATCTTTTCTCCAAAGATACCGTTATACCACGAACATTACCATAATCTCTATTTATATACCTTGCAAATTTATCAACATTCAAATACTGATGGATCTGCATCCCAAGAAGATTTCTTATGTCCTTATAATACCCAGTTATATCAACTGCGATATCATCGCTAAGCTGTTGCTGTAACCCGATCTCATAGCTTACAGTCCTCTGTGGCTGAAGGTCGGCGTTTCCAATTTTACTCTTTAACCTTCCAACCTCAATTTCAAATTCTGGATTGGTGTAAAGAAATTCAAACGGTGGGATTTGAAAGAAATGTCCGTAAGAGATGTGAATTACACCCCTGTCAGTTATAGGATAAGCAAGACCTATTCGCGGACTGAGTTGATATTTTGCCCTCGCCTTCCTAAATAAACTATCAGGAAGCGGTCTATCCGAAGGGAGATGATCCGGATCAATCAAAACTTTACCATCCGGTTCAAAATAATCAAACCTTAAACCTACATTCGCAACAAGATACTCAAACTCCATCTTATCCTGAAGATAAGCAGAAAACTCATACGGCTTGTGAAGATATTCGTTGTTATTAAAAGATGTCCTCGGTGGAAGCGATGGAACAAACTTGTCTTTAAATCTCTCATCCCGAACTATCTCATATTCTCTTAGCCACAAACGATGGAACCTAAACTCAATCCCCGTCTTTATTTGATGTGTCAATGTTATCTGATTCGTATAATCAACCTTTGCGATGTATGTTCTCGTGTTTCTGAAAAAATGCCACATCTGAGACCCACCCGTCAAGAAGGCATTGTTGCTTGCATCTTGAAGTCGTTTCGGATCAGGATAAAGATTTATGTCCTTCCAAACATATTGCTGATAATCGTTATAAAGAATTGAACCTTTCAAAGTCAAGAACGAAGATGAACTCACCACATGGGTATAGTTGAGCGTCAAGGTATACGAGTATTGATATCTTTTGTAGTCCCCATCAGGATTGTATTTAAACCTGTGGTCATAAATTTTGAAAAACCTGCGCTGATAAATGCCTTCAAGATTTAGCTTGTTTGAAGGCGTAATCTTAAACGAAATCTTACTCTGAAATGTCAACCTTTGCTCCGGATTCATCGGAACATATGCACCATCACCCGTTGCACCAATATACCACTTAGAGGGGTCATCCGAACTGAAATTTGATGAGTCATATGGAGTAAAAATTCTCCTACCATAAATCCAACCGTCGTTTTTATAGTATCTCCACGAGAAGAAAAAACTAAACCTATTTCCAAGAAACGGAAAAGGTCCGCCAAGTGTCCCTTGAAAATTATATATGGAGTTTGGTTTTATATCACCTATGTTCATAAAAATATCGCGGTGCGAAGAGATATAATCACCAAAATAACTTGAGAAACTCCCGGAGTATTTATCCCCACCCTCTTTTGTTATTATATTGACGACACCGGACATCGCCTGACCGTATTCAGCATTAAATGTGCCAGTTATAACCTCCATTTCTTGTATAGTGTGATTTTCAACTTGGATTGCATAAGTATTTGAAAAGACATCATTTACAGGAATACCATCTACAAGATAAGCAACTTCACCTATGCGACCGCCACGAAAATGACCTTCAACAACACCCGCTTTAAGATTAACTAAATCGGTGAAATTCTCAACCGGTAACTTCTCAATCATATCCTTACCTATCTTCACCGTCGTTGATGTCAGATCTCTTTGAACAAGTGGTCTTTCAGCCACAACAAGGACTTCCTCACCAAGTTCAATCGCAACCTCTTCAAGCTTGAAATCAACCCTTGTAGTTTGATCAACCGAAACGCGAACATTTGTAACCCTCACAGTTTTAAAACCCACAGCACTCGCACGCAAAGTGTAAATTCCGGGTGGAACATTAAGTATTATATAATTTCCTTGCATATCAGTTGCTGCCCCAAGCGTAGTCCCCTCAATTATAATGTTCACAGCAAACAACGGCTCACCAGTTGATTTATTCACAACCCTGCCGGTTATCTTCCCCGTTGTTCCCGAGAAAAGAGACCCAAAATTCAAAACTAAAACCAAGATAATGAAAAATTTTCTCAACATATCATCTCACCCTTTTGTGAGATTTTTTAAATTAACAGGGGGCACAAAGTGCCCCCAAAATTTTATTTGAGCAAAATCATCTTCCTAGCAATAGCATTTCCACCGGCAACAAGACGATATATATAAATCCCCGAAGATACACGTATCCCATTGTCGTCTGTTCCATCCCAATAAATCCTATACCTGCCCGCATCAAAATATGAGTCAACCAACGTCCTCACCTTTTGTCCAGCAAGATTGTAAATCTCAAGCTTCACATGACCAGCCTCAGGTAAGAAATACTCAATCACAGTTGATGGGTTAAATGGATTTGGATAGTTTTGATACAACTCATACTTTGATGGTATGTTACCATCTCTAACAAAAACCTTATCGTCAACCCCAACAACTATATCGCTTATCGGTGCAAGTGCAAAGTCGTCGTAGAAGACTTTTCCATAGAAAAGTGGCCAGAACCTTGCTCTAACACTTACAGCAACGACATCATCATCTGGAACAGTTATAACAGTTGCAAACTGCGTCCAATCAAGGCGACTTAACCCTTGATCCCTCATAAACTTCAAATCAAACTTGTAATCCTCTGCCCTCTTCTCACTCCAACCGGTATTCGGTCCAACTACCCTTGTGTGCCAAGTCCAAGTAAAACCAATAGCATAACTCTCATTCAAAAGTGAATCAGGTATCAAACTATCTATCTTAACCCAAGCACTCAAAACATACTTCTTACCCTTACCCTTAACAGGCAACTCATATATGTCACTTATCCAAACAACCTCATCACTATCCATATCCCACTCAGCCAACTTCAACGACTTGCTCCCACTATGACTCGCCTCGGAACTAACCGTAGCCGTTATATACTCATTCGTCCCAAGCTCAAAATCCTTCCACCAATAAAACCATCCCTCATTCGCATTAAAACTATTGTTAAACAAACTACCTACCCAATCCCAACCTTCCGCCCTCCTACCATACAAAAATAAATCATCAAACCAAACACTACCCGTAGCATCCTTACCACCAACCAACTTTACTATCAACTTATACGCAGTATCAGGCAAAACAACAGAAACATCATTTTCTATCCTTGTCCAATCAACACTTGAATTCTCCTGCGGAACATATACCCTAACAGGTTGACCACCTATCAAATTATCAGCCCTGTCATAAAACGAAAACTCAATGTAAAACCTCTGATCATCACTCTGAGGATTAACATTTACACCACTCGTCTTAACATATCCACCCATCACAAGCTCCTTCCCAGGAAATATAAAAGGCGCCCAATATGTGCACATATTCTCGCTCTCCCAATAAACCGCCTCCGATGTAACCCCCTTCGCTATCTTCAAAGAATAATCCCTACTCCTACTCTCATCAGTAGCCCACTCAAGAACCGCTCCACTTACACCCCTCGCACCAAACAAAGCAGGATTACCAGACTCAAACCCACCATTGCGCAAAACAACATTATCAGGTAAAGGTATCAGCA
>NZ_FAOO01000017.1 GCF_900070205.1 Candidatus Thermokryptus mobilis
CATTAAAACATAACAATTGCTAAAGCTATCGCCCCCATAACCCCAGCATCGTAGCCAAGCTCCGCCCTTACAACTTCCAAACCTTCATACACCTCACGCAAAGTATAATATGACAACCTCTCCCTCAACGGCTCAACCAACAAACTCTCCGACACCTCAGCAACTCCACCACCAAGAATCACTTTCCTCGGATTAAATAAATTTACCGCAGCACCAATCGCAAATGCTAAACTATCAATGACCTCAAAGAGAATTTGCCTAGCTATAGCATTACCCTCTAAAGCAAGCTCAAAAATCTCTTCACTTCTCATCGCCCTTCCAAATCGCTCACTCCCCTCACGCCCAATAGCACTCCCAGAAGCTAACGACTCCAAACAACCCCTCCTCCCGCAACTACAAACAGGGCCATCCAACTTAACAGTCATATGCCCTATCTCACCAGCCAAATTTCTCCAACCACGAACTAACCTCCCACCACTTATAACCCCACTACCAATGCCCGTCCCAATGTTAACATATATCAAATCATCAATCCCTCTACCAGCACCAAAAACCCACTCCCCAAGCGCTCCAGCATTAGCATCGTTATCAACAACAACAGAAACTCCAAAACGCCTCTCAAGCTCATCCCTTAAAGGAAAATTTTCCCACCCACGAACATGATGCGATAAATAAACAACCCCGCTCTCAAAATCAACCGGCCCACCAAAACCAACACCTATCCTCTCAACACTAAAACCCCGCAACCTCGCCTCGTTAAACAAATCAACCAACATATCACAAATCACCTTAAACCCACCCTCAGCCCCCGCACCACGATCAACTTGAACCCTTAATAACTTAACAATCTCCTCCCTATACAAACCTGCAGTCATCTTCGTCCCACCAACATCTACACCAATAACACCAACCTCCATATCCAATCAATCCCTGTGTTTTTATTATATCTTAATGCAAGAGCTCAAAATTTTAAAATTTAAAACCAAACCTCATTAAAAAAATAACACTACCTCGATCCAAATCACAAAACTCACCTAACCTCCAATCTAAAACCAAATGACACCAGGCTTCTTTTGCTAATAAATTTAATTTGGATAATAAATTTCCTCTCACCCTTTGAGTTATACGCAACATCAACTCCTCTCGCATTTCTCGTTTAAAGACCCGCAAAATCTCTGCAACCAAGTTTATCTATTTAATCTTACATTACATGGAACTTTATAGAAAGATGAAAAAGTCAGCAACCGAACATGAACTCGTGCTTGTCGGAAGGATAGCGACATCCTTTATTGTAATCTCGGGTCTTCTATGGATTTTTACAAAGCCTCCAAGCCTATATCTCGCCACCAATAGCCTCACCCATAAGGTAAACGGAGCAGGAGAAATAGCATCCTTCATAATCGGTTCTTTACTCGGCTTGCTGCGATTAACCCTTGAACTAATGCATAGCCATAGCGGTCTTTACAAGATCCAACACTTTTATGGATCATCAAGATCAACTTCTTGCACTTTGCAATTTTTCCCTTTACCATCTCTTCAATTATATTTTTCACCGTGAGTTTAATGTTTGACAAAAAAGATGAAAAAATAAGCGAGTTCCTAATATCAAAGGATGTGTTAAAGCAAGCTAAAATAGATGAGTCAAATCTAATTCTATCCATCATACTTGCAATAATAATTGGACTCTTATGGATTATCTTCGCATAAATATTTCGTACCCTTATTTCTTCGTATATCCCTTTCTTGCAATCTGAAAAATTTTCGCATAAACCTTATCCCGAGGCACACATCCAGCTGGAAATTGACCGAGTTCATTATGTTTTGAACGCATCAAATTTGTGCAATGACTTATCGTAATACAAACTTTTGATGGATTTAATTTCCCATACCTTTTTAGATCAAGAAAGAAATCGGGATAAGCAAGTGCTCCCCTGCCAACGCCGACTATAGAAACCCTTTGCTCTTTAATGTTCGCTTCCGCTGCGTAGACAAAAAACTCACGGAGATAGCTATACCCCGTCCCGACAATTATAACATCACTACCAACAGCATTTTTTACCTCTGAAGTAAGCTTAAAATGCCTCGCTACACCAAAAAGGGGTTGTTCAGGTTGTTTATATCCATCAATAGGGGGTGTTTCAAACGGTCTTCCTATATGTGGATTATAATAAGGGCTTCCCATTGAAATGTTAATTAACTTAACACCCATAGAGGCAAGGATTTTGATTAACTCTATCGGCTCTGTTAAATCAGGTTCAAGCGGATTATCTTCCTTCACCCCAAAACCATACAGATAAGGCACAGGATAATTAACTGGTTTCCCAATTCCATTTATATCTTTAAGAAAAGGTATGCAATCAAAAACATTTATACGCGACGCGACTTCAATTTTATCGCCAAGTTCCGATTTTATCTTACGGACGACATTTCTTATAAACCTCGTTCGGCTTAAAAAATCACCTCCATACTTTCCATCCCTTGTCCTCCCTGCAAGAAGCTCGTTTAAAAGATATGTATGACACTGTTTAATATCCACAAATTGAAACCCCGCCTCAAAAGCAAGCTTAGCACATTTTACAAACTTATCCTCAAGTCGTTCAAGGTAATCATCAGATACAACAGGATAATTTTTATCAATTGGAATTTTTTTTTCTTTATCAATGTAAGTCAAACTATCTACAACTGGATTATGAAATGCTATGATTGGCCTTTTGTAACTCCATCTACCTGAATGTGTTAGTTGAATTCCTATTACAAGGTCTGAGTCATCGCCCCAGATTTCTCTATGGGCTTTCCTTGCTTTCTGGACAAGAAGTGCAAATTCTTTTAAGTTTTTTTCATTTAAAAGAAGTTGTCTTGGATTTGCCCTCCCCTCTTCAACTACCGCCGTTGCCTCACCCCATACCAACTTTGCCCCACCACCCCCAAATCTTTCCCACCTTCTAAATGTAAGCTCATCTGGCTTACCATCCAATGTCCCATCACAACCCTCCATCGGATGAACGGCAAATCTATTACCTATTACCAACCGACCTACTTTGATCGGCTTAAAAACCTCACTAAGATTTTCATCAAACTTTATGATCTCATCAAGCCCAAGATGTTTAACCTCAGATTTAAGTTCATCAATAGTCCTGAACCTAAAGAATCTCATATCACTGATAACTTTATTTTAATTTTGCCCTTGAAATAAGGTAAAACCAATGCACCATTTTTCATCTCAACCCTCTTATCATCAACGATTGCAGAAATGTCCTTACCCCTTTCAATCGTTAATTTCATCTCCATCTCTCGGACTTTAACATTTACATCAACAAAATTTAAATTTTTTAAAAGCGATGGTCTTATGACAAGATTCTCAATTTCAGGTCTAATTCCAACGATATGGTGGATTACAAGAGCGACGAGCTCAGCCCAAGTCCAACCGACAACGCCAACAGGAGGAAGAGGCGGGGTTAAATGTTCAACAGAATAATATTCAAACCATCCCCCTGATTTCCCGCCACTTATATTGTGAAGCCAATTAAGAACCCGCCATACCTTATCATATTCTTTCATCTCTATATACGCTCTTGCTACAAGCAATGAAGCAAGAGGCCAAGGACCTGGTGGTTGCGGTTCGCTTGAACTATCATACCTTTCATAACCCCCATAATTCCAACGCTGATTCCACAAATTCTCAACCCTTTCAAGTGTACCAATACAGATATCATCTATAGGTTCAACTAATCCATAGATAATCGGTAAAACCTCAGAGACATCCGGCTCTGAAGACGGATTTGCCTCTGTTGAAATCGGTGAGTTTGCCGGCATCCTACTTCTATCAGGAGGTATAAAATACCTCTGCCATTCGCCATTGACTTTTCTACGCTTTATAAAAAATCTTTTCCCGCTTTCCTCACTAAAAGTTAAAAACTTCAACATTGAATTTTTTATCTCCGTTGATGCTGAAGCCCAACGCCGTGCAAATCCACTCTTACCCAACTTTTTCGCAAGCTCTGACGCCTTCTCAAGCCCAATTGAAACCCAAAATTGATAAGCAAGTTCATATCCATCCTCAACCCCAAATGCATCAGTTCTCTCCCAAAATTCCCTTTTGTTTCTCAAAAGTTTGGTCGTTTTGTCCCAAAAAACATCTTTAAGCGGAAATTCCGCAACAAGTTCAACCTTATCCCAATATCTTTTAACAATCTCAAAATCCCCAGTCCAACACACATACGACCAAAGGGCATATAAAAGTTCTCCATTCTGATCAAGTTCCGTAAGCTCATACCCAAACCATCTACTTGATTCAATCGTTTGTCCTTCAGGACCAACAAACCTTTCTAACATCTTTATCAACATTATCCTCGCTTCATCAAAAAAACCACACATCAATAAACCGATCAAAAACATTGAATCATCCCTAACCCACTCCATATTGTATTGCCAAATTCCAGAATCCCTTCTCCCGCTTTTTGAAACTGTTGATTTCAAACAAACTTTAGACACATTGAACAAAGAGTTTAACACCTCATTATCGCTTTCCATCTCTGTTTTATCTATCCAAAAATCTCTCGTTTTGTCAATTAATGTTAAGAAATTTCTCCGAGACCTTTTTATCTGCACATCTTCTTTATCCCCTAACGAATAAATATAAACCACCTCTTTCTCCGCCCCCCTCAAATCTACCCATAAATCATATCTACCCAATGTCCTGACATTTTCCGAAAGAGTTCCAAGTTTCAAAATGGTCCATCCTTTTGCAACCACAACTTTATCTTTATTATCATCCGTGTAAATCTCATCAAACAAGGCGAAGTTGGGATAAAGTTGAAGCCGAAGTGAAATCGGAATCTCAAAACTCGTTTTATTTGTAACCCTTATATTTCTGAACAAAATTTTCCCCTTGACTGGGACGAAAAATCTCTCTTCAACATCAAGCTTTTCATTCCCCCAAATTAATCTAACCATTGGAAACCCAGAGTTAAAGTCCCAGGATATTGACTTAAAATTACTTCTGTCAATAGAAAAGAATTCATCCCCAAACCTAACCACCAGTTTAGTGTTCTCAAAACCACGCTCAGGATGATAAAGAAATGTCCCCCATTTCCTTGTAAATCTCTCCGCATCCCATAAGGTTAGACCAAAAAATGAACCCCCAGCATCCGCATCAAAACATAGCTGAACAACAGCAATTATTTCACCATTACCGAGAAAAAAGTATTCAACCCCGGGCAAAGTGGTGATGTAATCTGGATGAAGTTTCTGGGTATTAAATTTTTCAAATGGCTTACCTGAATTAGATGAATCTCTTACCCCATATGCAGGATTAAATCTAAAATAAGCCAATTGTGATAAAATAGCTGGAACAGTTGTCAAAAATTCCCTTCTTTTCATAATACTTTTAACACCTTTAATTTGCTATTCTATATGGACAGTCCAAACAATCGCCCCTTTAAGTCCAGAATGTCTCCAAGTTTTTCCACCGTCCGCACTTATAAAAACACCACCATCAATCGTTCCAATAACAATGAAATTAGGTTTATCTGGATGAACAGCTATTGAATGTATAGAGTTAAAACCATCAAGACCTTTTTCTGAACATTTCCATGTTTCTCCACCGTCGTTGGATACACATATCCCCGTTTTAAAGCCGGCTGAATATATAACCTTATCATTTTTCGGATCAAATGCAATCGTGTAAATTGTGAGCGAGGTCAATCCATCGTTAACTTTTTTCCATGATTTCCCACCATCGCTTGATTTAAAGATACCATCACTCTCCGTTCCAGCAAATAAAACATCCGAATTGTGAGGACTCTGAACAAGCACCCTTATGCCGATGCCTTTCAAGGCTAATGCCTTCCATCTTTCGCCTCTATTCAAACTCTCATAAATTCCATCTTCAGTTCCAATTAAAATTCTGCTCGGATTCCCCCTGTCAATCACAATTGAGCTAACAAATGTTGACGATGTCGTCCCAGTTTCCTCGGGCTTTATACCATCATTTTTCTCCTCCCAACTCCACCCAGAATCCACCGATTTAAATACACCATAAGGCGTGGCAATGAAAATTTCATTCTTATTCTCTGGATGAATAACGACTCTTAAAACCTCAGTCACCCTCCAATCAGTCATAATTCTCCATGTTTCACCGCGATCGGTTGATTTAAGAACACCATTTCCAGCCGTCAAATACAGAACTTCACCCTTTGAATTTGGTTCAATAGCAATTGAGGTCGCTTTTATATTTCCCCACCCCTTGTGAATCCAAAAATTTCCATCATCTGAAGAGATGAACAATCCAGAAAGCGAATTATCCGCACCAACTATCATTTTCCCACTTATCAAAACAACCGCATAAATTTTCCTTTCACTCAACGCAGTGGAATAATTTAATAAGATACAAAACAAAAGAAATAAAAATTTAAATCCTCTCATTGTATCGCTTGCGTTTCTTCTATTGTTAATTTATTAAAGTTGAGCACCCTTTTTTTGCCTTTGTAGTTTATTTCAATCACTTTACTTTTTAAATCAGACCTCGCAAATCTCCCGTCAAACAAACCCCAATTAAGCTTATACTCAACCCCATCAACATATCTGCTCCCAAAATAACCAAACCTCATCTCAAATCCCCTTATCCCTTTATATCTTACCTCAAATATATCAAAGTCAAAATCAACCTCTGAGCTCTTCAAACCCTCCCTGAACCTATCAAAATCCCCAAACTCATCGCTATCCCCAACCTCAATTATCAAACAAATTTTATCACCATACACCCTAAATCTATAACATGTCTCCTCCAACTTCAGCTCATACACCCCCCCTAACACCCTGATCCCAAAGTATCCATTCTCAACTTTACCTATCACCCAACCAACTGTATCTATCTCAAATCTATCAACACCTCTTGGAATGAAGATATTAACATGTCTATATTTCTCCCCCTCAACCATCTCAAAAAGACCATATAAAACTATTAAACTACCGCGATATTGAAATATACGCTCATACGGTGAAGACGATGTCCACTTGTCGGGGCTTCTATAAACTTTATGAGCTCTGTCAACAAGCTCAGGTAAAATTTTTACCTCCTCAGGGAAAAACATCCCAAGCTCAATCTCAGAAAAGTAAGGATGAACCGAAAAAATTGTCAAGCCATTTGAAAATGTTATATCCCAACTGTGTTGTTGAATCGGTTGCAATATTCCCCCCTGCAAGCTCCCAACACAATAATTCCTTGTCATATATGTATACTTATAAACAGCAGGATTTCTTTCCCTACCATATCTTATAACATTTCTAACCCTTTTCCTTTCCTTATGCTCATAGGGAAACTGCCTATCTGTAGCTATATAGCGAATCACATCGGGAAGCTTAAATTTGCTCAAAGCACAAAAAATAACGGCATTTTTCCTCATTGACCTTGGATCAAACTCCGTTTCACCAAAATACAAATAACCTATCGCCTGAGATTGCGCTTGAATCGGATTAACAGCAAGCTCCGGATAATCCCTGCTATGCGCTCCACAATAGCAACCCTTAAGATATTCAACAGCATAATCAAAAAGTATATATTCAAGCATCATCTGAGCCATCTTTTTCATCAATGTATCTTGAGCAAAATCATAAAGCAAACAAAGTGGTGGAACAAAAGTAATTATATACGTTGGGGAGTCAAACTCCATCTGACCGAATGAAGTTGTCCCATCAACCCAATAATTAATATACTCGCTTGCCTCACGGAAGTTTTCAGATGATGTCTTCAAGTTTGACCAAATCTCATTTTCCCATTCCTGTGAAATCAAATACCAAGCAACATAATACATCAGCCAGTGATTTTCCGTATCACCACGATATATCGTCCTCGTCTTGAAAACATTCTTTATCTTATCGCGATACTCAAAAGGAAGATTTTCCTTACAATGTAAATAAAGCCCTATCAATTGATAAGCAAAAAACATATCACCAATCCCTGGATTTTGAATAAGCGAGTCAAGATAAGGTAATAAAATTTTAACTTCCTTACTGAATTTTATCTTCGCGGTTAAAATAAAAAAATCAACTTTATCTTTACCCAATTGAACCGAATCAACATAAAACTTCAAAATTTTCTCCCTGCGCAATTCAAATTCACTTGTGAAACTCTCACTTTGATTTAGCGATTGAATCAAAAAAACAAAGATCAAAAAAACTCTCCTCATACCCTAACTGCGGTTTTCTTAGCGATTGATTCAATCATTGCCTCAACAACCTTTAAATTTTTCATACCGATATAACCATCAACTTCAGGGTTTCTTCTGTGGATTACGCACTCAGCAAACTCACTCACCTCTTCAAGATAACTATCAATATCCTCCACTAAGATGAAAACCTCCGGCTTATCTTTATCCCCTTGCCAAAGTTCAACCCTATCAACATAGCAATTCATAAAAGCATCCGTTCCATAAATTTTAAATTCATAGGCGTCCCCCGTAACATAAGAGCTTGAAAGAACACCTATAACACCACTTGAAAGTTTGAGCGCCGCTATTACCGTATCTTCAACCTTTAAAACCGACTTTCTCCCGTGAGCAAAAACATCGGTTATCTCACCGAGCAAATAATAAATCACATCAACGAAATGAATCCCAAGTTGAGTCATGGGCAAAAGTGGACATTTGCTTTTATCCGCTTTCCATCTTGGAAAACGACCAAGCCCAGTTTTCATAGATATATTGGCTTCAAAAAAAATAACCTTACCAAGTTTCCCGCTATCCAAAATTTCCTTTGCTTTCCTAAAAACCTTCCGCTTTCTTGTATTGTGCCCAACTTGAAGGATTAATTTTTCAGACCTTGCTAACCTCACAAGCTTTCTCGCTTCATCAACTTTAACGGTGATCGGTTTTTCAATGAAAACATCCTTACCTTTTTTCAATGCCTTATACGCCTGCTCAAAATGTAAGTGATTTGGCGTTGCAATGATAACCGCATTTATATCACGAAGTTCAAGAAGTTCATCATAATTTGAAAATTTTTCACATCCAAACTCCTTAGATGCTTCCTCAGCTAAACTTTTATTAATATCGTAAACAGCAACAACATTAATTCGGGGACACAATTTAACAGCTTTTCTTATCGTCAAGCCATGACCTCCAACTCCAACGAGCGCAACATTAACCTTTTTCATTCCCCAAGCTCCTCAATTGCTTTTAGAATCGCTCTAACCCTTTTTAAATTTTCAATGGTTGATTCTATCAACGGCAAATGATGTGTTTCAATTGTGATATTGTCAAGCACTTTATCGTGTATTATCGCCTTAAGTTGTCCAAACCAATTAACCGAGCCATCACCCACAAGAAGACATTTAAACTCAGGTTGATTTACCGCATCCTTGACATGAATGTTAAAGATAAAGTTCTTTATCCTTTCATACCCGATTGGAAATGCGAATTCTCCAGACCCGACAGCATTAGCAGGATCCCAATTAGCACCAAGATTTACCGCACCCGCCTTCTCCAATATCCTTGCAGTGTTAACCCCACTATCACAATAGAAACCAGGTTCATTTTCAATCGCAAGGTTAAATTTCTCCTCATACGCATACCTAGCGACATCTTTAAGTATCTCAACTACAAATTCCTCCGGCGTCCCATCTCTGACAAAACCAAAAATAATTATCTTTTCCACACCGAGTTTCCTCGCAAGCTTAAATGTTTCCGGCAAAACTTCACCGATTTCAAATTTCAATCTTTCAGAATCGCTCGGTTTGATTTTAAATAGCCCTGGTGAAAGTGCCGTTATCCTAATCCTTCCGGATGAAACCCCTCTTAAGATAAAATCAATATCTTTTTCATCAGCAAATGGAACTCGCTTATCATAACTTCCAATACAACGAAGTTCATAATTTCTGATTCCAAGTTTCAAACCGATCTCAAACGCCTCCCTTATATCAAGTGAAATTTCATCGCTGACAATACCGATCTCAAACATTTCTTAATCCCTTTTATTTTTAATAAAGCATCATAGCAGATCTTTTCCACATATAATCTGGATCAATATATGGCTCATCATCCGCATGTTTTTTCATAAGCTCAATCTTATTCTTCAAAAGCTCGCAGAAATTTTCACCATGTATTAGCGGTGTCTCCCCCATGTCCGTTAAAGCCATAAATTCAACATCGTTGCGATGTTCCCATAAATTGATAAGTTCAAATGTATTCTCAATTTCAAGCTCAATCATATCCCTTAACTTTTTCTTGAGATCGCTCCTCTCAACCTCACTTTTACTCTCAATATAACCATGAACACAAACAATCCAAGCAGATACATTCCTTATCGTCATAAACCAACATTTCAATGCCTTCAATCTAACCAACTGATCAAACAAAACCTTCAATTTTTGTGAATTTTTATCCTCAACTTTTTCAATTTCAACTTCAAGCAACTTTATCGCTTCTTTCAATGGTGGAAATAGATACTTATCCATCCTTTCCACCGCAAGCTCACACCTTTCTTTATCAGTTAGCTCAAACAAGACATCCCGCATTAAATCAACATTATTTGGGTTATGGGGGGTTGAACACATAAATTCCTCATAATATCTTCGCTCAACCTCTGGAATAGCTTCAATGTTTGGCACAAGAGGTCTGACCCAAATCCTAAGCCAAGTGAATCCGAATGTTGAATACAATGGGATTGGGTTCGGATAAGAAAGTATCGCTTCCTCTGTTAATTTCCACACCTTTATTAACACATCGGCACTTCCACCAACCCATGAGTTTGCAATCCTTCCTATTTCTTCATTTATGTCAATGTTCTGATTAAATTGAAAAATTCTTATGATTTCCTGATTTATGTTATACGGGACAAGATTCGGTGGATTTATACCACCCATATGAGCCACATGATCTACGCCAATTGATTTAAGTGCTTTTAATTTTTGATACGTAAGCCAAGGGTAAGGAATCCCAATAAGCGGATCAAAAAATGTATAAGGTCCGGAAACAAAGTAAAAATGAGCATTTGATTTTTTCAATTTAAGTTCATGGATAAGATCCCTTTCTTTTTCATCAACCTTGATGTGAAGAGGGGTTCCACCAATCTCTTTAACATCCGAATATTTTGGATGTGAATAAGGCAAATGCCAGCCTCTTCCAAGAAGTGAATTTGTTTCAATCTCAATTCTATCTTCAATCCCATTCCAGATAATTTCATGCTCTCCGTAAAATGGTTCAAGTCGTGTTATAACCCTAAAATTAGGATTGATCTCAGAGGCGGAATCTCTCAAAGTCCTAAGAAATCTTAAAACATTTTCTCCAGCAACTTTTGCTATCTCCTCATCGCTTTTCCACTCACGGATAAGATAAGCCCCTCCATTTCTCCCAACATAAAGTGATTTAGTATGTTCAAATCCAGCACCACTATCATTCGTCCAGATTGAAATAAATTCAAGCTCTGGAACCTCTTTTAATAATTTCCTAAGCATCTCAGCATAATGCTCAAGAACTCTTGGATGAGCTATCGTAAGGTTAAATCTCGGTTTAAAGCTTCTAAATGGATGGTCAACCCGCGCGCCTCTAAGCATTGGATATCTTGCGAAAATTTCCTCTGGGACAGAGCGTGGCTCAAAACAAAGAAGTCCTGGCACAAGCCCATACTTTAAAGCAAGTTTTGCATTCTTTTTGAGAAAGGCAAGATTTATGCTCAGGTAGTAAAATGGATAAACACCACGATTAAGCTCGCTGTAGACAAATTGATCAAGCGCTGGTAAATATGTATAAAACATCGGATAAACCTCACCCTTAGGACCGATTTCAATTCCCATGGGAAATCCAAGCCCATTCACTTCAACATGAGTAAAGCCATATTTTGCGAGCCCGCGAATATAGCCTTCCCTATCAAAATTTCTCTGAATTCTGCCCTGCTGAGTTAAAAAGAAATCATTAACAGTTCGTATCCACTTGAAAGCGGGAGAAAAAAATTTGCCCCCAAGAAATTCTTCTATATCATCATTTAGCTTATCCTCAATTATGTGTGAGTAAAAGGAATAAAGAAATTCCATCCTTGATGCACTCATTATGCCAGAGCCGTTTTCATTGATACGAAAATACACAAAATAGTTATTGAAATCATGTATCCCCTTATCATATCCTTCATATAGAAATTCATCTGCAGTTGATATATAGAAAACTCCATTTTCAAGGTCTATCTCCTTAACTTCGGCCTCTTCAATTCTCACATTACCTATAAAATTTTTAAGCTCAAGAGCAACTGTCCTAACAACCGGCGCGCAACCTTTATGATAACAGATTACGCTAACCTTTTTTAGAGCGTCTTTAACTTTCATAAATTCTCCCTATTTTTGTTTATTTGCTCTGGCAAATTCAAGATACCGCTTAAACTTTAATTCCGCCTTTCTACCATAATAAACCATCAAACCGCCAAAGATGATGTATATTACGCTTACTGCGAAGAATATGAATATATCCCTCTTGGAACCACCAACAAATGAAAGGAAGGGTATCAAGACACCAATCAAAATAATGATAGCCCCAAGCAATGGAAAGGTTGAAACCTCTT
Organism: Candidatus Thermokryptus mobilis; assembly: GCF_900070205.1. Taxonomy (NCBI): domain Bacteria; kingdom Pseudomonadati; phylum Candidatus Kryptoniota; genus Candidatus Thermokryptus; species Candidatus Thermokryptus mobilis. The sequence continues at coordinate 12,544 of NZ_FAOO01000017.1, forward strand.
TTTCCCCTTTTCCGTAAACTTCTTCTACAACATCAACAGGTGTTTCAATCCTCTTGAAGAAATTCTCAATGACATCTCTATCAGTTGGCTCCTCTTTGATGAACCTATTGGAATAAACCAGGCTAAATCCAAGAGCAAAAGACCCAACAATTAAAATTATGATTTTAGCTGGGACAACCTCCCCTGTTATATTCAATGCAAAAATTAATAAATAAAAAACGGAAACAATAAAAGAAACAAAATAAAGCGTTTTTCTTTTTGAAAGGTAAAGTTGTCTTATTTTATAACTTAGCATCAAAACCGCAAAGGTAGAAATCGCAGCTATATAAACCTGTAACCCCATTGACCAACCCGCTACGAATCTTGCCATAGCTCCAACTGCAAGACCCCAAATTATACTCAAAAATGCACCCCATCTTGGTATCCTTTTTGAGATCAAGCCAAATGTGAGCGGAATTATCACCGGGATATTAAACAAGGTGAAAAATGTAGTCATGATATTGAAAATACCAAATTCGCTATGGATATAAATCAACGCCTCAATGATTACAATTAAACCGAGGACAAGCGAAATTATTCTGCCGAATTTGAATTGTTTCGCTTCACTTGCACTGGGATTTAACAAACTCAGATAGATATCGCGCGTAATTATTGAACCGACATAATTGTAAACGCTTGAAAGAGTGCTCATAGTCGCAGCAAGCATTGCAGACATAAGAAGACCAATTAAACCAACAGGTAAAAACTTTAAAGCTACGGCAAGATAAACTAGATCGTTCGGTTGAAAAAATTTCTTGAAGAAATCAACCTGTGTTAAATCTGGCCAAATTATCCTTGCAACAAGTGGCGGAATGGCAAAAAGTAAAGGTTGCGCAAAAGATAAAATGGAAGCCAAAATCCCAACTTTCAAAGCCGACTTCTCATCAACAACACTATAAAATCTTTGCGAAGCCCCAGATGCAATGCCAAAAATTCCTATTAAGTATATCGCCACGAGGAAATGAAAGTCATAATGGACATTATTATAAATATGTTCAAATACAAGCGCCGGTGATTTTTCAAGCAAACCTTTAACACCACCAATGAGACTTAAACTCAAAGGTGAAACTATCAAAGTAATACTTAACAAAATTACAAACTGAAGAAAATCCGTAATCATAACCCCCCATAAACCTCCAAGGAATGTATAAATTAAAATCACAACTCCTGTTATAATTATCAAAAGGTCAAGATCAATCCCGAAAAGAGGCGCAAGGAATTTACAGGTAGCTGAAAGCTGCGCCCCAGCTGAAAGTATGAAATTCAGCGAAATCACCCAGCCGAGCAATTGTTGAGTCTGACGATTGAATCTCGTTTGAGTGTATTCAATCGGTGATAGAACACGCGACCTACGCCATCTCTTAGCTGTCAGTAGAGCACCGATAAAATAAGTCACTATCCCACTGCTTATGTAGATAACCCCATACCAAGAGGAATGGTATATAAAACCAGCAGCTGCTGTAAATGTCCAAGCGCTGAAGTTGGTCATATATAGCGATATACCGCTCACCCACCAAGGTATCCTATTACCCCCAGCAAAGTAATCCCTAACACTTCTGCTGAACCTTGAAAAATATACCCCAACCCCGATCATCAAAATGAAATAAAATACAAGGACAATATAATCAACAGGTTGTGCCAGTCGCATTATATATCCTTCTTTGATTTTTTCAAATAAATTTTAACCTTTGCCTCATCTTTAATCAAGCCGGAAAAATTCACATAACGGCTCTTCTCAACCTTAACATTTTTAAAATCAACTGACCTTCCGTTAAATATAACCTTATCAGCTAACGCCCCCTCCGGTAAAAGGACATTAAAATCAACAAAGGAATTTTCAACCGTTACATTAATTGAAATTTTATCACCGTCAAATTCAAACTCATAAAATAAACCCCTACCCGAAGCGTCATAATAAGCGCTAACCTCCGCTCTGTCCACCTCAGCCGAAAGCCAGCGTGGCGATAATTTAACCTTTTTAAAGAGTTTAAACTTATCCTCAACCCCAGCCAATCCATCCATCAAAGCATAAAACATCGCACTTGAACCCCAAACATCTTTTGATGACTCCATCGGGCTCGTCATCTTTTCTTGACTAAGTGGTGTCCCATCAGGAAAATACCATAGATAACTTTTCTTTGTCTTAATAGCAAGTTCATAATACCTCCTCAATATGTCAACACCATACCATTCAAATCCATGGTCAAAGGCTGCTTTAGCTAGCTCCCCACCCACAAGTGGCATAATCCCACCATTACAATATGCACCGCGAATGATTCTCTCATCTCCAAAAATCCCATCTGGAAACGGTGGATCAATTGAAAACCATTCAGCAAAAGCTTGCGTTCTTTTTCTTCTCTCCAGGTATTCGTTTATGATTGAAACAGCCATTTTATGAGTAGCAACCCCACGATTAATATCCATCGGATTGCTCAAACTTAACTGCTGAGATTCATCAACACCTTCAATTGTAACAGGCGTTATCTTAACGAAATGGGTGTAAAATTTCCCGTTCCAACAAATTTTATTCATCCTTCGCTTTAACCTCTCAGCTCTTTCTCTCCATTTATTTGCTTTTTTCTTATCTTTAAAATAATCGTAGAAAAACGACATTATTAAAAACGCCTCATAGTATCCGCTATTATCTCCATGCATTATCCCCCAGAAAGTATTTTCATCTATCTGAAACTGCAACCAATTATGCTTACCCGCCGTATAAGCGAAATCCCAAGTGTCAATTGTATAAGCCCTTTTGACGAGTTTTAATTTTTTATCCCACCTCCACGGATGCGTCAAGATGTAATTGAGTGCCTTTTCCATCTTCGGCAACAGTTTGCGAACCCAAAGGTCATCTCCAGTTGATTGCCAAACGAGAAAAATCGCTTTAATAAAACGAAATTCCACATCCGCCTCAACTGGAACGCGAACATATTTAGCCCAATTTTCCCTCTCACAAGGCAATTTCTCCGGGAAAACAGTGAAATAGTCAAAAATTCTTCCGTTATCAGCCTGGGTCTCCGCAAAATGTTCAACGACACTTCTTAAATCGTCAAAATATTTTGAAGCCCTAAGATGATCGGCTATCGTCCTTATCCAAAATGAAGGTGCATCCGGATCAATATAAGCCCTTATCTTTTTCGCATCAATATAAACATCAACCCTATTTTCATCAAAAAAGTATTTGATAACTGGGATGAACTCATCAAATTCGGGTCTGCCAGTTTTAATATATGTTTTCACTTTTAACCCTTGATATATTTTTTTATCTTACCGAAAATTAAATCCCTATACTCTGACTCAATAACGGAGAGAAAGGCATAAATCACCATACCAAGACACCAAGAGTGTGAAAGTGTTAAAATTGTTCCAGACGGTCGCAGCCAATCAACATAATAAAATTGTTCAGGCATCATACCGCGAAGAGCGTTGAAGTCACCGTCAAATCTCGCTATAAATTGAAGCGAAAAACAAATATTATCAATCGTTCTATCAAGATAATAATCATCACCTGTGAATTTATAAAGTTTAAGCATCTCAGGAACACAAATCAATCCGTAATTATGAAGATGCTGATTAACAGGGGATGCGATATCGCCACCAACCGTTTTGAAACCATAGAGATTTAAAATTGTATTTTCAGGAAATTTCAAATTATGAGCAAATCTGAAGGTCATCATTAAATCAGCGCTTTTCTCTGCAAGTTTAAGCCATTTCTTCTCACCTGTTATCTCATAAAGAAGCACATAAGAAATAACCGCATTATATGTATCTTCAGATGTAGGAACCATAAAGGCATCTTCCGGCGCTCCATAAATTAGCTCATCAAGTACAAATTTACTATAAAATTCCCCACCTTTGATTGCTGATGTTTTAAATTTCTCATCCCCATAAATTTTATACCATTCACAAAGAGCTGATATCCACATCAAGCCAGCGCACCCCTCCCAAATCTCAACTTCCCCAGTCTTTGAGTTATAATATGATCCGAAATTCCCATCCTCCCTTTGAATTTCAACAGCATAATTTAGATTTCTTAAAATGCATCCTTTCCAATCCATGTGTTCATACCCGTTTTTCAACTCAAAATCATAAGCTCTGATCAGAAATAAAATCGCTTCGCTTAAAGTCCGCGCTTGTGTTAGCCCTGGTTTTGGATTCCAACCATCCGTCCATCCATTTTCAAGCGTCCATTGTGACCATAAAATTCCAGAAGGAGTGCTTCCCTCACTTACAACTTTATCAATCACAGACCTTCCAGCCTCCAGATAATTCGAATTCCGCTTTATGTAGCCATATTTCATTAAAGCAAAAGCATAAGGAATACCGCTAACCCAAGATATATGCATATGAGGTCTAATGTCCGCATTGTTAACATTTGAACTCAAAACATTATCAAATCCTCGCGTTTCATATATCACTCTATGTTCAGGTATATAATGCCAGCGATAAAGACCAAAAGCAGAAATATCAGCACCGTCATCAAGCAAAAACCAAGGGGATGGTTTGTTATTTTCCCTTAACTCATAATAAAACTTCCTTATAATCCGATCATAAGCGTGGAGATCCGACTCGGAAAAGAACAATCTGAAAGAAAAATTGATCTCCTCTTCAGGATAAATTTCAAGAAAATTCTTGATCGCCCGATTATTAAGATACGGGATGTAAGAAGCGGGCTCCTCAGAAAAGGGGAAAATTAACCCTATCTTTACATCATTTAAATCCCCAGAGAAAAATATACCCGATTCACCATGGGAGAAATCAACATCAGTCAAAATAGCGAACATAAAGTTTTCTAACCAACAAAAAACCGCCGGAATAGAAGCCCTCCGAGATGAGAAGGACCAATAATTTGAAACTAAATTGTCGGCATCAACCTCTACAGGATTATATTTGGGATATCTTCTGATTGACTTACCAAATGAATTATCCGCATAAAAAATCCCTGGCACAAGCCATCTTGGTTTTCCGACATCAAGAAAATTAAAAATTATCCTAAATCTGCCCTTTGATATGTCTTTACCCCTGAACAAAACTTCATAATTAAACTTAAGACCATCGGATTCCTCAAATACCTTAACAATACAACTAAAATCAGCAACACTACCAAAAATCTTCACCCATCCTTTACTTGAAACGAAATCTTTTATATTTATTTTTTCAATACAATTTTCACCTTCAAATTCACCAAGTCCATCAATTGAAATTATAATCTTACCCATTTTTTCAAACTGTAAAACTCCAGGGGAGTTTCTATCGGCTGTTCTAATTATCATCATAACTCAACTTTAATAGTTATAATTTTAAAAGGTTCAACATCAACTTTGAAGAATTTATCTTCATCTGGTTCAAGCAAAGCAATCTTTTCCTCGTTTAGCTTTACAATAGAAACACTCGCATAGTCAAAATTTGGTTTAAATCTGAACCAAGAATCTTTCCAAAACGGGTTATAAAATCTAAAGATAACTCCTTTTTTATCCTCAGATACCTTTAAAGCGCTATAGTTAATCCCGTTCCCTTCAAAGTTAATAAGTGAAACATCAGAAATTTCTTTCATTTCCTGCTTTCTCTTCACATAGAAATTTGGGCTATGATATAGCTCGGCTTGTTTGCAGACATCTTCAAATTCATTAGCTTTATAAACAAATATGCTATATTCAAATTCGTAGATGCCTATACATTGTGCATCTGGTGTTTCATTTTTCCAACCGGCATCTCCACCAGGTCTTGTTTTTAAATTTGATTCGGAAAGCTGTCCCACTCCTCTCAAAAGTGTTATCGCAAGTCGTCCGGGTTCATCAATAGATAGCTCATACTCATATAATCCCTTCGTAAAAATTGCGATACCTTTAATTTCATCTTGAACGCAAACAAATCTTTGCAAAACTTCAAGATTTAATGGCTTCTCATACGGATAATCCTCCCAGTTGTATTTTTTGTGAATTCTTTTAACGATGCAAAATTGCGAATCCGCGTAACTTGTATTTGTATTAAGCCCCGTGTCAAATATAACCCTCAAACGATGATTTTTCGCCTTGTTATTAACTTTCGTCTTCACATCCACCCTTTTTGAGTTATAGTTCAAGTAAATCACCGATGATATCTCCATATCAATTTTTTCCTTGCTCCTTCCACTTTGCGTCGTATAAGATGGAACTGGGATGTTATAACGAATCTGAACAGCGCATCTCAAAGGTCCTTTCTCAATTATCTCAATACTTGGTGTGAAATCAGTTGAATAGTATAGTTCATCTTCATCCGGGAAGCAATAGTTATACTCATCCCCAACATCCCCTGATTCTTCAAATATGTTTAAATTATCAAACTCAATCCGCTTCTCTTTATCAATTACTTTTATTGAGCCGTTTTTATTGACCTTGATTTTTAAAAAATCATTTTCCATGTAAAAAATTCCAAATTCATCAACACCATACTTAACCTTTTCCTCATAAACGACGATTGAACTATCACGAACTATATCAAGCCGTTTCCAACCGAACGAAGGTAAATTTTTAAGATCAACCAAAATTTTGAATCTATCAACAAGTATTTGATGTGGATATTCATGATATCCCCAAACGAGAGAATATTTTGTATCTCGGCTTAGGACCTGATATTCAACTTCCCCACCATCTGAATCAAAAATCCTAAAACCATCAACACGGCTCAAACTTTGAGATGGTTTGACATCTGGATTTAAACCAACGACGACATCTTGAAGATGGAATTCAACTTCACACTCAACAACCTTATCCAATTCAAATGGGGAAAGATTGAAGATGAAAATATGTTTATCGTCCTTGAAAAACTTGCTGTCAAAAGGTATTATATCGTTTGTAGCTTGAAATGAAAAAGCGTTTGTTATCTCGTCAATTTTAAGATATCTGACAAGGGCTTCATGATAAACCCTATCAACAGCAGTTCCGTTGATGGTGTCGTGGTCCTGATTTTGTAAACAATAAAGCCAAGCCAGTTTAATTAATTCGCTTCTGTCTTTCTTGGCGAGGATAAATGAAAAAGAATTTAACGGCTCAAGAATTCTTTCAAGTTTAATTTGGGCTAAATAATTTCGCTGTTTGATATAAACTCTTGTAGAGGCAGTTCCACCGATGACTGCAAACGCATGTCTTAAGCCAAATCTTGTCTCACCGAAATGCTTTGGTAATTTTTCAAGGTCAACCTCAGATCTGACACAATCAGCAAAGTTTTCAAGTGTTGAGTGAAGGAATTCAAAATCAGAATATTTAGTTTTCAATAATTTCAATGCTTTGGTAAGTTTAATATCAGGCCAGTGATGATCGCCACCATTTAAAATAAGACGATGACTCGCCCTCGCCCTTGCATCTATTTCAGACCTTAAACGCTCAAACCTTTTAAAGATCGTATCTTCATCATCCATTGCAAAATATCCAAAACTATAGCCGTCTTTTGGAAGATGGAACATCAAAACTTTACTTCCATCTGGTGACTCCCATACATACTCAGAGGATTCCTGCCCAGGCTCACCGCCAAAGCCACGATATATCACAGCTGTTTCAATATCAAAACCCCTAAGAATTTGCGGCATTTGTGCTATGTGTCCAAACTGGTCAGGTATATAACCAATCGGCATCGCCCTTCCAAACTTTTGAGCCATCTCAACCCCGATCAAAAGATTCCTTATATGTGATTCACCACTTGGTATAAACTGATCAATTTGAATATACCATGGTCCAATTGATAATCTCCCGCTTTGGACGAGTTCTTTTATCCTTTCAAAATTTTGTGGCTTAACTTCAAGATAATCCATAACCATTTGCATTTGCCCATCCGTCATGAAGTGTTTAAAGTCAGGGTCGTTCTCAAAAATGTTAAATAAATCATTCCAAAAATCAACTAACATAACTCTATATTCTTCAAACGATAAAACCCATTCTCTATCCCAATGGGTTTGAGAGACAAAGTGATAAGTTATTTTATTCACACTCAGGAACTTTTAATTTTAAAGATCACTACGGACTATTTCAGCCCCTCGAACCATAGCGCAAAGCTTTCCAAATGCTCTATCTCTTGGCATAAATTTCATACCACAGTCAGGCGAAAGCCAAACTTTTTCGGGTGGGATCACATCAAAAACTCTTTTAATCCTATTAGCAACAACCTCTGGTGTTTCAACCTTCGGATCCTTAACATCAATTACACCTACAACTATTTCCTTATCGCGCGTCCCATATTTTTTGAAAAGCTCAAGCGGTTCAGCATCATTGACCGCAAACTCCAAACTCAGCTGATGCGCATTCACATCAAGTAGGGCCGGAAAGAGGTCAGCGTATTGTCCTTTAAAAAGTCGCTTCAATTGATAATTACCATAACAAATGTGAAGACAAAATTTTGCATCAATACCATCAATCATCCAGTTGAAAATCTCAACCAACCAAGGCAAATCTTCGGGATAACCAACCCAAACCGGCTCATCAATTTGCACAAGTTTACAACCAGCTTGAACAACTTCAATTATTTCTTCCCTTAAAATTTCAGCGAGGTCACGGATCAATTCCCTTTCATCACTATAATACTCATTTGTAGCCCTTTTTGCCAACATTTGAGGTCCAGTAATTGTAACCTTTGTATCTTTACTCGTATGCTCCTTGAGAAATTTCCAATGCCTTGCAATCCCAATACTTCCAGTTCTTCGCACCTTATCAAAAATTATCGGATCAGGCATCTGGATGGATGGATCAAGATTTCCGATCGGTTTCATTTTGCCATCATTCTTAAATCCATAAATTCTCTTAGTGAAGAAATAAACCATTGTTTCTCTCCTAAGCTCACCATCTGTTATGACATCAATACCTGCCAGCTCTTGATCTTTGATACACGATTTTACCGCATTATCATATGCTTCCTCAAGTTCTTCATCGGTTATTTTACCCTGTTTATGTAATTCTCTTATAACTTCAAGCCATTTTGGCAGAGAATAACTTCCAACAACAGTCGTGGTTAAAAGTTTTGTCTTCACTTTGTGTTTTATATTTATTTTGGAGTTAAAATAGATGGAAAAAAAACCGCCCACAATGGGCGGTTCGCAAAAATCACTTCAATCCAACACCAACAGTGATCCTATGGACGCTGTCAAGGATTTTCATCTGCGTAAATGCGTAATCAAAACTAACTTTATAATTCCCAAATTCAATTTTTGCCCCAACACCAGCAGAAAATCCCTCAATGGTTGTCTCTATCGGATCACGCCATGATGTCCCTTTATCCTTTGTACCTGAATAATTAAACTTGTATCCAAATCTCGCCGAAATCATACTCCAAGCGTCAAACTCAACACCTGTGAAGAAAAGTTGTGGTAGGTCTTGAGGTTGAACGACATCTATAAATAATCTACCCGTTAAGCTTCTTTGATAAGTATAATAGAGAGATGTTCCTATTGAGAAAGAAAGAGGAATTGGTGAGGAAATATCGTAATATCTTATATCTGAGCCGAGGTTTGAAAGCCGTGCCCCAAGACTCCAAAAACTTGTAACTTTATAATTTGCCCCAAGATCAATCGCAAACGCACTCGCACTTAAATCATCAATACGCTCGTTTAAATATTTCAAATTAACACCAAGTGAAAGTAAATCGGTGACATTTCTCGCATATGAGAGTATAAAAGCAAAATCACGAAAACTATAAGTAGAGGATGTTTGCTTATCAATTTGTAGATAAGCAAGATCGGGTGGGAGAAGGTCTCTATCTGCACTTATACCACTTAAACCAAAACTTATTATCCCAACTCCGATCGTTCCAATCCCCTTTAAATTATAAACCGCCCCTATGGCTACCTGATTTATATCTGCGATCCACCTATTATAAGTAAAGGATACCGCTAACTTCTCATCCGATAAAACGATTCCAGCTGGATTCCAAAACATCATATTCGGATCGCCTTTCAAAGTTGTCGCAGCTGAGCCTATACCAACTTGTCTTGCGCCAACGCCTACTTTAAGAAAGGCAAGTGAATTAATACCGGATTTTCTCACTTGAGATTGAAGGGTTGAAAAAGCAACTAGAATAACCAAAATAATTATTGTTACCTTCTTCATTTTTAAACCCCATAGTTAATTTTTTATCTTAAAATTGCAAAATAACCAACCTGTTTACCGCCCTCATATTCAACGACATAAATGTAAAGCCCATTTGCGACCTCAATGCCATCTTTTGAGAACATATCCCAAATATAAGTCCCATCATTCGGATTTGGAGCTGTGAAGTTGATTCTATCAATTATCTGACCTGACACATCAAGTATCGTTATGGTGCATTTAGAAGGCAAATTATAGAATAAAAGCTTATGCTGAGTTCCAATATCATGAAATGCACCCTTTTTATACGGATTTGGTCTAACGCCAACCTTTTTAGCTCCGGATGAGAGTTCTTCTGGCGTTGTTGTTCTTGATTTGACAACAACTGTTGCACCAATTTTCTTCTGACCCTCAGCTGTAGTTGGATAAAACGAATTTTGTGTTGCCCAAGGATATGTCCCCTCCCATAAACCACTTGCTCCGTTGACATTTACCCTACCAGATTCAAGAACATTTGTGCTTCTTCCATTTATGGTTATAGGTGATGGAAGATTTCTATAAGCGGATACATAATACCAATATGAAAATCCAAGCAAAACATCAAGCGCATCATCCTTGAAAGCATAGTCATACCCACCCGACGGACTTGCGTATTGAGAAAGCTGCGATTTTGGTATTATTTTCCTGACCTTATACGGACCCCAATGTCCCGCCTGCATCTCCTTTAAAATCCCAAATGCGTCAAACTTTGGATTTATAGGATCTTTAAAAGCATCCTTTATATCCCCCTCTTCCATTTGCTCTGTATATCTTTGCAAAGTTCTAAAACCAACCTCGGTTGAGCTAAATTTTGGGAATGCACTTGCGCGATAAATTTTATAACCACCAAAATTTGGATCATCTTCATCAGGTGACTTCTTCCACCTAATTAAAATCTTATTGTCCTCGGTTATATCAACCCTTATATCTGGCGCCCCTGGACCAGCTGGAACTTGAAAGTTATTCTCATACGCCCATCTAACTGCTTGTAATGACCTTAACAACCCAGGAAGACGAAAGCCAGCATATTCAGCAGATATAATCGTAATCGCTTCCCCGACCTCAAGTGAAAATGGTCCACAACCGATAAAAGCATCGCCATCAAAATTATGTTGAGCCGAATATCCTTCAGTCCATCCATCTTCCCAAACATTCTCAAAAGAATTAGTGGATTTCTTATCCCCATCAGGTTTCCCTCTCTGACCCACTGGCTTTGGAACAAATGAAAGTGGATCACCAGCTGTTCCAGATTGAAAATAATTTGGGTTTGGACTCAGATCAAGAAGCGCCTTGTTGTTACTCTTACCCCCATCTTTATACCATGTCCCCATCAAAATTGTATGTATCAAAGACGCATCACCACGGGCATCTAAACCACCTCTACCAGTCCCAGCGGAAAGATACCATCCACGTTCTGCACCAACTCCAATCGGATGACTATCAAAAATTGTCTTTTTGTCCGGAGATGAAGCCAACCCAATTGAATCATTTTTAACAGCTAAAAATGTCCTACCAAACCATACATCCGTATACCAACCCAATGGATACGCATTTAACCCCATATCCCTTTTGCCTTGGGGAACAGTATTAGGATCGGGATAAGAAGCGTAATTTGCAGGGTTAACCCCAGCATAACTTACAAGTGTTGCCCACGGGGAACCCGTTTCATCAGCATCAGCTACATATCCACTATTTCTCCCAGAACCAAACCTATTTGCTGTCCTTCTTCCAGTTACACCAACCTCAGCGCTGTGCATCACCTCCGAAAACCACCCAACAACAAGAGCATTTATTCTATTGTTTGTCCTCTCCGGAGTTCCATCAGCATTTACATCAAGAATTCCATAGTTTTTAAAAGTCATGCCAACCACTATAAAATCGTTAAAATTATTCCAATTTTGGGTAAACTGTAAAATCCTAACAGTGACCCATATACCAAGATTGGTTGGAAAACCTGACTCGTAGTAAAGCGCGTGTCTATAATCTCCATTTGGGTCTGGTGTAAGGTCCGGCTTCAACCATATAGGACCGATAAAATACGGTGACCTTCCAAATAACGCATCAAGTTTATTCGTATAAATCATAAAAGCATAATTTTCGCTTGAGCTTCTAATCTTATTTGGATTTATCCCCGGGCTATATTCAACTGCTATTATATCTTGAGCCCAGAAGTAACTTATCGGATAACCACCTGGCCATTGAGAGGTAGGAGTTGACCACTGGCGATCAAAATTTCCAATTCTGATAAGGTCCCAAAGCTGCGTTGGTTCGTTTGCTCTTTCACTGTAATAAACACCTTGACCTATCGGTAAAAATGAATCCCAAAGGTCCCCTGCAATCATAACAGCCGAGCCGGGGAAAATGTCATTGGGCACAGCTGGTGAAGCACCTTTGTAAAGTTCTAAACCATCAATTTTAACCTGTGAAAATGAAATTATCGGGAATAGAATGAACAACAAAATTAAAAACCTTTTCATTTTCGCCTCCCTTTTTAATTTTTAGGAATTAGAAGTTTATGCTAACCCCAAAGTAAATTTCTCTGGCGATGTCAAAAGCACTTGACCCATCTCTAAACACAGTAAGTCCAAGCGGTCCAGTCGGAATTTTCTTTTGCTCCCAGAGAAGTTGACCTTCATCTGTTGTTCTATCATATCCGATTATATTTTCCCTATCAAACAAATTTCTAACCTCAAGATACGGAGATACCCTAATTCTGCCAAGTGTATATCCTGCCTCAATTTTTAAATCTGTTCTTATATTCCACGGACCTTCACCTAATTTTCTTGATCTCGGATCAGCAAGTAAAAGTGGATATAAGAAACCACTTGCTGCGGTGGTAAATGTTGAAACTTTGAAATCAACAGGAACACCTTTAAACGGGGCTGGGAAATCAAAGAAAAGATTAAGGTTAATCCTGTGAGGTCTGTCATAACCAGTGAAACTTGAAGATAAATTTGAAACAACATTCATTTCATAGCCTGCAAAATATCTTGCATTTTCAAAGGGTAGTTTCCCCCCATACTTGGCACTGTCGCCACCAAGGGTTGAAAAAGCAGTTACATTTTGACCACGAAGTGCATCAGGTGAGATAACGAGATTCTTTATATAACTATACGCATATGTCAATCTACCTGAAAGTTTAAACAAATTACCAACCGGTAAAGACCTGCTGTTTAATGTGAGCTCAATTCCCCTTGAATCAGCATATCCACCATTGAACCTGATAAAGTAAGTTATAGCAACCCCAGGTCTTGGAGTAACGCCATAGGCAAGAGGAACATAATTTTCAATGGTCTTATAATAAGCGCTCAAGTCAATCCCAAAATAATTTGAAATAGCATACTGAATTCCCATCTCATAAATTGTTGATCTAAGCGGTTCCTGATCAACAAGAAATATGTTTGGCAATGTCCCATGCATTTCTGCATAGGAATCGCCAAAAATCGCAGCGTATGGAGGAACCTGCATTGACCTTGAGAATGAATAATACATAGAAGCTCTATCCGATATTGGATGAGATATACCTACCCTTGGACCTATCAGCCATTTAGTTTTAATCTTGGTATTTCTCCTAATCAAATATCTATTAACATTTAAAACCTCATTTGTTCCCCCGAGTTGTATTTGTTCAGTTTTAACAGTGTAAGGGGCAAAGTAATTATCTATTTCATACCCCCCTGGGTTAAATGCATCCGCTCTTAAACCTAAGCTTACAATTATTCCAGAATATTCAATTTTATCTTGGGCATAAAAGCCAAGCTCGTATGGCTTAACAACATAGTCCTCAACATCAAATCTCCCAACAATTGTATATCTTCTAATCTGTGTATATTTATAAAATTTTAGATCAAAGCCAGCGCTTAAAAGGTGATGGTTTGTAACTTGACTTTTTATGTCACCTTTGATGTTAAATTGACTTAACCTTTGATACTCATAATAAGCGCCTGGTCTCGCAAGCGGATATGGACCAGATGATGGGAAAGACGCCTCAGATTCAGATTCATTTCTTGGGGTTGTTGTGAAAAATTTCGTTTTATCGGTTTTACTGATATACTTTCTTATTTCGTCAGCCGTTGAAAACTTTATAAAGTCACCATCATCCTCATTTAGCTCTATTTTCCCGTCCCCGTTGCTATCAACAAAACCAACCTCGGTCGGGCTGGTCAAAAAAGAAATCTGGATCTCATAGAAAGTTTTAGATGATAGGGCGTGTGTTACCCTGCCACTTAAAGCAAAAGTCCCTTTTGTATACTTGGGAACACCCTCAAGGAAAAATTTATAATTCTCGTTAAAGATACGGTTTTTCCAGCCGAAGTAGAAACCCTGATCGTTTACAAGCCCAATTCCTGTGAGCTTAATTGACGGCGTCAAATTATAAGTCAACTTTCCAACTATGTTCAACTGTCTATTAAACTCGTTCGGGAAACGTCCATAGGTTTCATAGAATTTTAAATCCGTAAAGAACCCAAGATTTCTAAGTATTCCACCCCCAAGAGAAATTTCAAATTCCGTAGTTGGCTTGTTGCCATACCAGTATTTTCCCGGAGTCCAAGTGTAAAGCGCAGCCTTTGCCAAACTTGCCGGGTCACCCTTCGCTATAAGAGCATCCCTTTCACCGAAGTATTTACCAGCAGCGGTTGAACCATCAGGCAATAAACCAAAATAAAGGTCAGGACCTTTATGTGGAAGTTTTGAAGCGTATCTTACATACGCTTTACCTGAAATTCTACCTCTCCCCTCCTTTAAAGTTATACTAACAACACCCCCAGTTGCTTGAGATAATTCTGCGCTTGAAGCACCTGTGTTAATCCCTATCTCTTCTATTGCCCCAATTCCAACATCGGCAACATTTGAATTTTCTCTGAAAGTCAAACTTAACCCATGATAAGTTGTAGAGAAACCACCCCCATAATTTCCGGTAAAAGCCTCATAATACTTATCGCTCACATCAATTCCTTCAATGATATATTTAGTTTCATATCGTCTCGCACCCCTTATGTAACCTGAAAAGTTACCTGGTGATATCCTTAACGCTTCCTGAAAATTTGCAACCGGCAAGGCTGAGATGTCATCAGAAGTTATCATCGCCCTTGAGCTCGTCTGAGAGACATCAATCAACGGTCTTTCAGCTTGAACTACAACCTCGGGCAAACCTATCACTTCTTCTTTCATAGCTACATCAATAAAAGTTGTTTTATCAGCGTTAACAATGACATCCCTCACCCGTGTTTTAACGAAACCAACAGCTGACACAATGAGATTATACTTACCCGGAGGGATGTTTATTATAGTGTAATTCCCATTGACATCAGCTGCTGCTCCAAGATATGTCCCCTCAATAATAACATTAGCACCCGGGATTGGCTCACGGGTCGTCTCGTTGTAAACCTTACCTGATATCTTTCCCGTTTGAGACATCAAAATGGAGGGTAGAATTAGAAGGAATGAAATAAAAATTTTGCGCATCATAACATTCCTCCAAATGTGTTTTATAAGATAAAACAAAATTCGTGTATAAAATAAAAATTTTATCTCGCTTTGTCAAGCTTTTTTTTATAAACGCAACCTAGTTTCACATATAAAAAAACTTTACAAAAAAATGGCACAGATATTGCTTAATCACTGAATTCAAATCCATTCATGCCATACTTTTGCGTCACTGGAGATTGACAACTATTCATATCCGGTATCCAAATTATAGCATCAACTGGACAAGATTCAAAACACAATCCGCAACCAGTACAGTTATCCTTGTTTATAACAGCAACCCTATCCCTCATCTTGATAGCGTCAAAGAAACATATATTCGGACATCTTCCACATCCTATGCATTTATCTTCAACTACTTCTGCAACAGGTGGATACCTGTCATAAAATTTGGGTGGAAACGGATTTAAACCGATATACTTACCCATTTCTAAATGAATTAAATTTACCATTCGTCAAAGACATTTCTCGGACCGCTCTTTTTCTCACCCGACCATCTTATTATCAGCTCCGGATCAACCAAATTCCTTGCAGCAATTCCTCTTATACTTTCAAGTTTCTCAATTCCCTTTTCAGATAAAAAGTTTAGTATCCCCTCGTTTATATGCTTTATTGTCTCCCAACCGTTGACGATTATAACCGATAGGATTTGAACTGTTGTAGCGCCAAGCATAATATATTTGACCGCGTCACCCCAGTCTATGACTCCTCCCGTTGCACTTATCGTTATATCAACCTCATTATAAACTTCACAAACATGTTTAAAGACATAGTACTTCGCCCACGGACCGCCAACCCCAGCATAATAGCCGTGCAAAATTGGCTTCCCAGATTCAACATCAATATCAAGCCCCCTGAGACGATTACAAAGTGTTACAGCACTCGCACCAAGTTCCTTGCAAACTTTTGCCTGATAAAGAACATCAGGTCCTGGTCCTAACTTAACAAGAACAGGGATTTTAACATTACCCACAACTGATTTAACCGCCTCAACAAAATGTTTCTCAAACTGCAAAGTCCCCGGCTTATGTGGTGATGATATATCAAGCTCAATCGCATCAGCACCCGCCTCTTCTATTCCCTTGGCAAGATAAACCCAATCATCTACTTCATCTGCAAAAGCACTCCCAATTATCATTATGTTTGAAGTCTTTTTGGAAATCTCAACGAAATCAAAATAATCCTTAACCGTTCCACTATAAGCTTGTTCGTATGAGTATAGCGTAAAATACCTAGACTTTCCGCCCATCTTCTTGTCCCAATCAATGAGTTTATACCTGGGTCTTGGCCAATATCTCATATAATTAAACTTATCAGGAACAACCGTCTTGAGCACAACACCCCCAGCCCCATCTGTTCAGCTATCGGGATTTGCTTAACATCATGACTTGCTGGTCCTGAAGCGACAAATATCGGACTTTTTAAACGATAACCGAGAAACTCAACTTCAAGTGTAGGCATAAAAACCTAAAAATTTATTTCCAAGCGCTTGACCATATATCTGCTGACCTTTTCAAAATTTAAACCAAAGCTTAAATCCTCTGTAAAGTTTACATACCCATCCTTGACATCTATCAATGGCTCAATTACATCATCAACATACCATCTACTTGATGACTCAACATCAGTTGGAAACTTGCAGTTATCAAGAACACACAAGTTAAGAGCATGTGCAGAGCCGATCCCAATCTCAGGCATCGTTCCAATCCAAACAGGTATGCCGTTATTTCTACATATGTCGTGGAATTTCTTGGAAATAAATATCCCACCAACTCTCTGAATCTTGATATTAACTATTCTACACGCCCCAAGCTTAATAGCAAATTCTAACCTTTCAATAGAATCAACACTTTCATCAAGACAGATAGGTGTTGAAATTTTATCCTGTAAAGCAGCATGTCCCTCAAGATCGTCTTTACTTAAAGGTTGTTCAATCATCACAAGTCCAAAATCATCAAGCTTCCTCAAGTGTTCAATATCATCCCTTAAATATGCACAGTTGGCATCCACCATCAAGGGAACATCACTAAAATTTTTCAGCATATACTTGATCGGAACTATATCCCACCCTTTCTGAATCTTTATCTTGACCCTTTTATAATTTCCACTGTCAAGATGTTTACCAACGATTTTTATCAGATCTTCAACACTATCACATATTCCAACGGCAAGACCAGATTCTATTTTCCTCATTTCACCACCGATAATTTTAAAAATCGGCTCACCTTTAATCCTTGAAATGCCATCCCATAACGCCGTCTCTATCCCAGCCCTTGCATAAGAACTTAAACCAAGATTTATCATCTCCCTACTTAAATTTTCAACCCCATCAAAAAAATTATCAAAATTAAAATCCTTGATAATCCCTGAATATCTAACTAATTCTTCCCAAACACTATCCGGGGTCTCACTTGAATAAAAAGACCCAGCCATAGGTGACGCCTCACCAAAAGCATATAAAATTTCATCTCCAAACTTTATTTTCAACTCAACTATTATCGCATCTTTAACGAAAACCTCACCACTGCTAATTTTGAATCGCTCCGTCATTGGAACTTTAATATGGAACAAGTTGAGCCCGATAATCTTTTTCTCCCTACTTTCCGACATACCCAAGCCGTCTTGAAATTTTATCGGCATAAACCTTCAAATCTTCAGCAAGCTCATAAGCCTTTGCAACCGTCTTGCTTCCTTGATACTGCAAAGTAATAAGCAAAGCTGCTATAATTTTACCCCAAGTATTTCTTATAGGTGCAGCAACAGCAACAAGTTCTGGATTATACTCCCTATCAACAACGGAAAATCCTTGCTCCCTTACCTTTTTCAACCTCTGTTTTAGCTCAGAAAATCTCGTTATCGTTTTTTCTGTATATTTTTTTAACCCAACCTTTTTAACAAGCTCCCTAAGTTCATCATCAGAAAACTCAGAGATCAAAACCTGACCACTCGCTGTGCAATGAACAGGTGATCGTAATCCAAGTTTTGTTACAAGCGACCACATACTTGGAGAATCAACCCTTTGAATTAAAACGACGCGATAATTGTTCAACACAGCAAGATATACACTTTCACCTGTCTTCTTTGCAAGCTCCTCCATATATTTGTAGGAATCATAACCGAGGTTCATTTTGTTTAACTTTGATATTCCAAGTTGTGAAAGCCGAATTCCAAGTGAAAATGTGTTATCACCTATATTCCTTTCAACAAAGCCATATTTTTCAAGTGTGACAAGTATTCTAAAAATTGAGCTCTTCGGATAATCTACATGGCGTGCTATCTCGCTTAGTCCCATCGGAGCATCAGCTTTCTCAAGAAGGTTAAGTATCTCAATCGCCCTTTTAACTGCCGGAACTATGTATTTTTCTGGCTCAGAAAATTCATCCAATTTCATACGCACTCAAAAAGTTAATTTTTTAATTTATATCCCAAGTTTTTCAAAGCCATTGCTATCCTCCTCTTATCAGCTGCTGAAATCGGAAGAAGCGGTGGGCGAACATAACTTGTCTTCAAAACACCTATCAAACGTAGTGCTTCCTTAACCCTAGCCCTATAATCCCTAACAGGTGTGGCAAAGATGACCTCTTCAAGTGGTTTAATTTTTGAGTAAATATCAAATGCTCTTTCGTAGTTTCTATCTTTAACGCATTTAAACATCTCAATTTGCTCAGCTATAGCTATAGTTCCAAAACCAATCAAAGCCCCATCAGCACCAAGTATAAAAGATTCAAGGATAAAATCATCATTACCTGTCAAAATTGAAATTTTTCTGCCCGAATTTCTCAACGTGGTCATAGTTTGAACAAACTTTAAAGCATCAGCTGAGGCCTCCTTTATTGCAATGACATTTTTAATTGAAGCAAGTTTAACCAACGTTCTCTCATCATAGAGGACACCCGAAAGAGATGGTTGAAGCTGAAATAAAACAAGGGGTAAATCAACCGCATCGCTTATCGCTTTATGATATTGATAAGGGATTTCTAAAGGCAGCGGATTTCCAGCGTAAGCTGGAATGGGAAAAACGACAATCGCATCAGCTCCAACCTTAGATATCAATTTCGCCTCCTCAACTGCCTCCTTTGTATATCTGGTCGTTAAACCACACAAGACCGGGAACTTGCCATCAATAATTTCAACCCAAGATTCAAGGATTTTGATCTTTTCCTCTCTGCTCAAATGCACTCCTTCACCTGTATCCATATTCACAGCAACACCACCAAGTCCATCAAAACTTTTAACCCAATTCGCATATCTTCTCAGTTGGGCAAAATCAACAGAGAAATCACTCTTCATAGGAGTTACCACCGCTGGAATTATTCCCTCAAGTTTCAACTTGCTCATATCCCTGTTCCTGATTTGTTTATATTAAACTCCTCTTAATTATCCTCTCCATGTTCAAAGCCAAAATTTTCCTTTTATCTTCAACTGAAATCCTTGAATAAATAACCCAGCCAAGCTGAGGTGCAGGGTCACGCATCGGCTGATCTGTCCCAAAAACTATTTTATCAGAACCAACCTCCTCCACCAGAAACTCAATTAAACCATCTGGGACATTTGTGAATGTCAACTCAAAAAACACATTCCCTCTCTCCTTGATAATATAAACTAAATCCCTTGCATGCTTAAAACCAATACCAGTATGAGCCAGCAAAAAATCAAGATCTGGATATAAAGATGAAATTTCATCAACCTCATCAACGAAGTTATCCGAGGGATGCAATAAAGCATAAAGTTTAAACTTATTTCCAAATTCAAAAAGTTTACGCCACCTCTTATCATTGTAAGAAATCAAAACCTTCGGATAATACGGCTTTATGCCTTTGAACTTTTTAACACAAAACCAATAATTTAATTCCTCTTCCCAATCATCAACATAAACCGGATTAAAAGAGGCATAACCGATAAAATGATCGGGATATTTCCTAATCGCCTTCAATGTTATTTCATTCCCCAACTTGTGATCAGCCCATATTGAAAGCCACGAGCTAACGCAACACTTTTTTATCCCAAGCGCCTCATTCCGCTTGAAAACAAAATCAATTCCCGATTTAATTAAAGGAGTATATCCAGAAACAATTTCATTTTCATCCCCAAGGTGAGCGTGCGCATCAATGATTTGAACTTTTATCCTTTCCCCCCTTTTCGCACTTTCAATTAGCTCATCACCTAATGAATCATCCAATCTGTAGAGCTTTATCCCAAGCAATTTAGCAAGATTATCCCCAGCGATTTTAACTTTATCCTCATCGCTGATATCAGAATAATCCAAAAAAGCCCTTGCAGCTCCGATACTTTTCAACGGAAACTCACTCCCGAAAAGAATCCTTTCAGCGCCAAAATTTTCAGCGAGATATTCAATCCCACAGTTCAATTGAAACGAGGAAAAATCAATATACAAATTGCGATGCTTCCTCATCAAAGTAAAAATTCTCCTTGCTTCCTCCCATCTCCCACCCTGTAAAACTACATTTAAATTTGGATGATTTGAACAAATCGCGTCAATCTCGGCAAAAGTCGCTTGATTATATCTCTCATCAAAACCCCTTCCAGCTTCAATGAAAAGTGGTATCTCCCTTTCCTCAAGCAATCTAAAGATTTTTCCACAAGTATATTCATCAAAGAAGTATCTATGAAGTTTAGGATAAAGTTTTACAGCTCTGATGCTGTTATCGCTCAGATAAGAATCAACATCTGGAAACTCACCTGTAATATCTGGCATCAAAACAAAGCACGGTATAATTTCAGGATGAGATTTTATCTCCTCAAGTAAAGTTTTGTTTCCAATAATTGGATCATAATCGCGAGCTAAAGTATGAACAGTAAGAGCGTAAGAAATCCCACACCTTTTCATTTCAGATAAAAGATGATCAATGCTATATAACTGATTCTCATCTTTAGGCGTAAATTTGCCGATATATGTAAAGCAATCAAAGTAAATTCTCTCGCGCATAAATATCAAGCGTATTTTTTAAAGCGGATTCAAACTTATCAAGTGTTTCAGATATATCACTCTCACTGTGCGAGAATGAAATGAACCACTTATCATAGACAAAAATGCCTTTCTTGAAAAGTTCACGATTCAAGATAAATTGTAGGTCTTTATTTTTCTTTGCATCTGTATAATTGAACAGGAAAAATGGGGCAACTGGCAAACCACCTATTTTAGCTTCAACCCCAATGCGAGAAGAGATATCAATAAAACCGCTCATTAACATCCTCCCAATTTTGAAGAGGGTTTCGTGAACATTCTCCCGTCTCATAACATCAATCGTTACAATAGCAGCAACTATAGAAAGCGTCTCACCAGCATAAGTTGCCGTTAAGACGAAATCATCAAGCCTCTTCATTATGTCTCTCCTCCCACCATAAGCTGAAATAGGATAACCGTTTGCCATAGCCTTTGCAAATGAAGAAAGATCTGGCTTTACTTCAAAGAACCCCTGCGCTCCTCCAAGCGAAAGGCGAAAACCAGTTAAAACCTCGTCAAAGATTAAAATTACATTGTATTCATCAGCAAGATTTCTCAAACCTCTTGGGAACTCACCGCTTATATCCTCATTAAAATCATATGGAACCGTTAGAATGCAAGCGATATTATGGGCGTCCCTCTTTAAAATTTTCTCAACTTCATCAAGATCTCCATATCTAACTTCATAGACATATGAGCTTAAAATTTCTGGAACCCCATTACCTTTGATTCCCGTCATAAACCAGTCGTGATAGCCGTTATATCCACATCTTATAATTTTATCTCTTCCTGTAAAAGCCCTCGCCAATCTTATGTTGCAAGCATTTGCATCAACACCATTTTTCATAAATCTCACCATTTCAACAGAAGGAACAGCTTCAACTATCCTCTTAGCAAGATCAATTTCAAGTGGGCTCGCCATGCTGAATAAAACACCCTTATCAATTTGCCTTTTAACAGCGTTATCAACCTCCTCATAACAATACCCAAGTATAACAGGTCCAAGCGCCATCCTATAATCAATGAACTCTCTTCCATCCACATCCCAGAATCTACAACCCTTGGCTTTTTCTATGAAAAACGGCATAACCCCTGCATAATCCATAATCGGACGCTTCGCGTTCGTCTGCGTCCCCCACGGTATAAATCTAAGTGCCTCACAAAGTAATTCTTCCGATTTGGTCATTTTATATCTATATTAATTTGATCCTCCCAAAACCTCAATTTCGTATAACCAACCCTATCAGGACCACCATCAAGTTGAAGCGAAAAAGTGTAGGGTTTCGCTCCCATTAAGATTTTATCATCAAATTTTAAACTAATGAAATTTGAAGCAGTGTAATATAATGACCTCCTAACATTTTCTCTGATGTAAGCAAAGTATGCATCGGTTTCAACTTTATCATATCTTATCCTTCCCGACTCAAAATTATATCTTGGACGAACATTTTCTCGCAAAATTTCAAAGTCAAGATCAAGCTTCAAACAAAGATAAATTTTTTTATCTTTGTCTTCTATCCCAAACCCAATACCAAGAGGAAATTTATCAACATCTAAAAGTTTTACCTTATTGATCAAGCTATCTATATTCTCATCCTTGTGATGCGGGATTAAGAAAGTTATAAAGAATTCAATGTCCCCCGTTTTATAATGCGACGATATCGTCTGATAGATAGCGAATTCATCTTGAAAATGTCTTATCTCTTGCTCAAAACTATCCTCTTTCGCGTATGACTCAGGGAAGTATATCAAAAGATTATAGTCACCTCCGACCTTAAAATGACCGATAGAATCAATCCTGGTATCATAAAAACCACGACCGTAGCGCAAAATCCTCTGCGTATGCCATAAAACCGCAAGCGTGTAATAATCCGTCTGAGTAAATTTCACCGCATCAACAACGACAAACCAGTTCAACTCCTTGAGAAAGACAATTATCCGATCCCAAGAATAACCAATTTTTTCTTCTACTAATCTCGTGCGCGAGTATTCAACCTCCTTAAAGGTCAAGAAATCAATTTTATATGTTCTGGACTCTCTGTAATTTCCGGAGTTTCTTACAAATTCAAGTAGCGATTGCTTTCTTTGTTCCTGAATTGGAGACCCAAGATATATCGGTTTCGTTCGCGCTTCCCTTTTATTTTTCCTGACCACTAAACGGTTATGGAAATAATCAGCCCTAAAAGCTCCGAACATCCCGCTTGGAAGAGCATCCCTATAACCAGCATGATGAAGTAAAATTGAACCATGTGTCATAAGAAATGAAATGGCATTTTCATCTGAACTCCCATGGTGCATTTTTTCTTCCTCAACAGGTATTGTATTTCTCAGATAATAGCGAGTCAAATAATTCCCGTCACCTTCATCTCTATAGTTTAAAAGGAGAAAAGTTGAAAGAGAATCCCAACCCGTTCTGAAGACGATTTTTTTCCCTATGATATCTTCAAGAACCTCGCGACTCTGATCCGTTGGAGTTATAGCTTTTATTCTATCATCGCACCATCTATATGCGTCCGATATTATTGATGCTAAACCTGCTGATTCCCTACCATCATAGAGCATTCTTCTAAAAATTTTTTCAGCAGCATATTTATACCTGCCATCCTTATAAAACGAAGCAGCCTTCTCAAAACAAGCGATAAATCTTTCAAATCCACTATTAAAATTCGCATCCCCAACATCAACTATAGTCCCAAACGGAGTGATAAGATTTAAATAGTAGTCAAAGTAATATCTAAAAATATGGCCTTTCAATATATCTTCACTTCCTGTGTTCTCAATATAAATTAACAAAGCGTGTAACCATACCCCATTATACAAAGTTGCATCTTCCGCTTCCCATTTGCCAAGGTTATCATAAATTAAAACTTCCGCTTGTTTACGCCACAATGATGCGGATGGATGATCCGGAAAAGCAATTGAACCGAGAAGATACGAAAGAGCACGAAGGACAGTTCTATTATGAGCACCCCATTCAGGGAAATAAGAAAGATGATCAACGCTACTTATGATACCATCTGTTATTCGTCGTTTCAATTCCTCGTTCAACAACCCAGAATTTTTAACGCTCAGATACGCTCTTACATAAGGATAAAGGAAGAAGAAATTTGGCAAAGCTGGAATGCCCTCGCTATATTCAACCCTTAACTTTGCAAATTCTTCTGGATAAAACTTTTTTAATTCCGAATACTCCTCAAGAATTTTAACCACTCTCGCAGCATAACTTTTATCCCCGGTCACTTTATAAAGGAATGCCAAAGCATCAGCAAGATAAACGGGTTCAGCCGGGGGATTATAACCCCATAGGACATAATGTTTTGTCGTTTCCTTCCACTGTTCAATTGAAGCAGGATAATTTTTCCAAGAATTTTCAACGGCACGCTTGATAAAATCAAGATAATCTTTTTTAACCGCAGAAATTGATGTTGAAACCACAAAAAGCAACAAAATTAAGTTTTGTTTCATAAGTAAAAAATAGATTTATTTGTAAAATCAACTGAATTATAAACAAATTGAAATTAAAAAGCAAGTAGAATTGATAATAGAGAGGGCGAATGCGACAGCGCTATAAAACTATCGCAACCTGAGCAACATAATTTTTCAATCGGGTTTAATGAGTTGACGCTTGAAAAAACTATTATTATGTTAGTGCCCTCTGAGGATGTGAAAGTTCATTTTCTATGTGTTCATTTGTTCAGAAAATGCTCGCAATTTCAAACGAAAATGTTTTTATGTTGAAGTCTCAACTGTTCCCAAATTATCTCCAAACTCACAATGAGAAAGATAAAGATCTACTCAAGAACTCTATAAGTGTTAAAAATTTGATTTATAACTTTTTCTCTAAAATCAAAAATATCTTTCAAGCGAGACCTTACTAAAAGCGAATTCGCAATCCTACCGAAAACCCAAAAGGAACGATGTTTGGCTTAGGCTTGCTGGTTTGTTCCATGGTATAGCTAAACCAAAAACGAAAGCGTTTAAAGAAGGCATTGGCTGGACATTCTACGAGCACGATATTCTCGGTGCAAAAATGGTTCGGCAAATTTTTAGACGACTGAATGTCAATTATGTAAACTTAAATTCCCACCCCTCTCCCCCCAAATTCAAAATCAAATGATTTTTCACTAAATTTCTAAAAAACTCAAATGACTTATATCTGCTCACGCTGTCAAAAAACTCAACCCTTCTTCACAATCAAATGCCTAAACTGCTTCGGCTTCCTAACACTTGAAAAAATAGAACAAAAACCCCAAATACTATCACTTGACCAAATAGAAATAAAAGAAATAAAACTATTCAAAACACCAATTGAAACATTATCCCTCCCGGAGGGCTCTATGACCATAATGGCAGGTGTCCCAGGGGCTGGAAAATCAACCCTCGCACTAAAAATAGCAAACGAAATCCTAAAACAAAATGATATACTAACTCTCTACATCTCATCAGAAGAACCACCAGAACTAATTAAACAAAGAGCCATAAGAGTTGCCCCAGAACTAATTCACAACCAAAACTTCAAAATCCTATGCGAGACAATACTTGAAAAAATTAAAGACGCAATATCACAAATCTTAAATCCCCAGTCCCAAACCCCTAACCCCGAAAATCAAGAACAAACATTCATTATCCTTGACTCAATTAACGCCGTCAAATCAGGAAAAACACTCTCCCCACCAGGAAGCCCATCAAACATCATCAAAACCCTTAACATGCTCCATAACCTCAGAATTCAACACTCACCAAAACCAACAACCCTAATCATAGCACACGCAAACAAACAAAGAGCAATCGCAGGACCACTTACACTCCAACACATGGTAGACATCGTTTTATTTTTCAACATTGAAAAAGACGGCTCAAGAACCATCTCAACCCTCAAAAACCGCTTT
>NZ_FAOO01000018.1:0-2650 GCF_900070205.1 Candidatus Thermokryptus mobilis
AAAGGTACCGATCCACTTATTATTTTTACCGTCAATGAATAATTTATTAACATAATCAATAGGCAAACCTGAATTTGATGTTTTAAAGACAAACCAAATAGAATCTACCAACTTTGCAATACCACCACCGTGTGTAGCAAACCATAAATTATGATCCTTATCAATTTTAATATCATATACAAAATAATTTGGTAAACCTGAATTTGAAGGATTATATACTGTCCATAACAAACTATCTTGAGGTAAAACTTTAATTTTGGCGACACCTCCACCTATAGTAGCAACCCATAATGTATCATAATTTTCAATAACTATCGCTGAAACATCATTGTCTGGTAAGTAAGAATTAGATACATTATAAACAACCCAATTAGACCCATCAAACTTAACAAGTCCACCCAATTCAGTTCCAACCCATATAATTCCATTATTATCAATAGCAATTGTTCGAATATAATTAGATGGTAATCCTGAATTGGAAGTGTTATAAGTAATCCAATTTTGCCCGTCAAATTTTGCAAGTCCACCACCAAAAGTTCCAATCCACTTGCTACCCAGGTTATCCGAAACAATAGCAGTGACGCTGTTATTAGGTAGACCTGAATTAGTAGTTTTATAAATAGTCCAATTTGTACCGTCAAACTTAGCAAGTCCACCCCCATCAGTACCTATCCATTTACTTCCATCCCCATCAATAAAGATCACATTTATTCTGTTTTTAGGTAAACCTGAATTTGAAATATTGTAATTTACCCAATTGATTCCATCGAACTTTGCAACTCCACTATTTTGTGTACCTATCCAAATATTTCCAGTTTCATCAATGGTAATTTCACGAATGAATAGATCTGGTATACCGGATTTTGAAATATTGAATATGTTCCAATTAATTCCATCAAACTTAGTTAATTCTCCACCGTATGTACCAATCCACTTGATATCCTGTTCATCTATAATTATTGCTCTTACACTATTATTCGGCAAGCCAGAATTTGATTTATTGTAGACATTCCAATTTATTCCATCGAATTTTACAAGCCCTCCATAATCAGTACCGATCCATTTGTTTCCTTGCTCGTCCAAAATTATATCGTAAATTGAATTATCAGGTAAACCAGAATTCGAAGTTTTATAAATGGTCCAATTATTTGAACTATCCAGTTTTGCAAGTCCACCACCTAATGTCCCAATCCATTTATTCTTAAAATTATCGATTGTTATCTTATAAACTAAGTTTGATGGGAGATTAGAATTAGAAGTGTTATAAACTGTCCAACTTACATCATTAAAAATTGCAAGTCCACCCCCTTCAGTTCCAATCCATTTATTTCCCATAAAGTCCAAAGCTATTGTCATAACATCATTATCAGGTAAACCAGAATTAGATGAATTATAAACTGTCCAATTTACATCATCAAATTTGACAAGACCACGACCATATGTACCAATCCATTTATTTCCCTGTCCATCAATAGTTATTGTTCGCACATAATTATCGGGTAATCCAGAATTATACATATTATAGACAATCCAATTTGCGCCATCAAATTTTATAAGCCCATTACCATTTGTTCCAATCCATTTATTACCTTGATTATCAATTACAATAGAATAAATGAAATTGTTTGGTAATCCAGAATTTAATTTATCATAGATAATAAATTCACCCGTTGTTCTATTTAACTTAACAAGTCCACCTCCATTTGTACCAATCCAGAGATAATTTCCTTCTTTAGCAAGACAGTTAATCAGTTTACTATTAGTATAAACGATCCAATCTTGCGATTGTGCAAATAAAAAACCATTCAAGGTTAAAAAGAGCGAAATTAAAGCATAAAGTTTGATTTTCTTTGTTATTTTTTTCATGGATTAATCCTCCCTATTTGTTTAACGCAATTAGTTTTTACACAAATTTTTGCTTCATAAAAACACAACAATTTCAAAAGTATTCCTCTCTCCTAAGTCATTACTTCAATAATATCATTTTCTTCACACTCACGAATTTTCCTGCCTCTAATCTATAAAAGTAAACTCCACCTGGTAAATTACTTCCATTAAACTCTACTTGATATTTTCCTGAGTTATATTCCTTATCAACAAGTTTTTCTATCTCTCGACCAAGTATATCATTTATTGTCAATTTTATATTCGCCTTTTCTGGTAACTCAAATTCAATTTTTGTATTTGGATTAAATGGATTAGGATAGTTTTGATATAGCACGTACTTTTCAGGAAATTTTGTTTTTTCATCTTCGACTTTAATTATCACTCCACCCTCACGATAAACTGCAAGTCCATATCCCCAAGTACCAATCCATTTGTTACCAGAGATATCTATCACAATTGTCTTAACTGAATTATCAGGTAATCCAGAATTATAAGTCTTATAAACCGTCCAATTCACACCATCAAACTTTGCAAGTCCGTTATTTGTACCAATCCATTTATTACCTTCTTTATCAAAGGCAATTGCATTAACATATTTAGATGGCAAACCAGAGTTTGAAGAGTTATAAACAGTCCAGTTCACACCATCAAATTTTGCAAGCCCTTCCTCTGTCCCAATCCATAAATTATCCTGTCCATCTATGGCGATTGCGTTGATATAATTTGAAGGCAAACCAGAATTTGAAGCGTTATAAATAGTCCA
>NZ_FAOO01000018.1:3102-4978 GCF_900070205.1 Candidatus Thermokryptus mobilis
GCCCATACTATCCAACTTTGCAACACCCCCACCCTGTGTTCCAATCCATTTGTTTCCCTGTTTATCAATAGCTACTGCAAAGACACGGTTATTAGGCAAACCAGAATTTGAAGTGTTATAAACAGTCCAATTTACCCCATCAAACTTTACAAGCCCTCCATCATAGGTCCCAATCCATTTGTTACCCTGTCCGTCTATGGTTATTGGTCTGACATAGTTATCAGGTAAACCAGAATTGGAGTCGTTATAAACAGTCCAATTTGCACCGTCAAACTTTACAAGCCCTCCACCATAAGTCCCAATCCATGTATTGCCTTGTCCATCTAAGGTTATTGACAAAATAAAGTTATTAGGCAAGCCAGAATTTGAAGTATTATACACAATCCATTCTTGAGTTTGGGAAAACAATTTACTTGCAACCAAAGAATACAATAAAATAAAATTGAAAAGATTTAAGTATTTCTTTAGTGACTTTATCATTTTCTCCTCCCTATTTTTTATTGTTTATTATAATTTTCAAGAATTAGAAAAAGTTCGTAATCGGTCAAAATCTATCCTTTTTATTTCAATAATATCATTTTCTTCACACTCACAAATTTTCCTGCCTCTAATCGATAAAAATAAACTCCACTTGGTAAATTATTTCCATTAAACTTTATTTGATATTTTCCCGATTCATATTCTTGATCTACAAGCTTGCCTATCTCTCTACCAAGTGCATCATATACTGCCAGCTTAATATTCGCCTTTTTTGGCAACTCAAACTCAATAATTGTATTTGGATTAAATGGATTTGGATAGTTTTGATATAAAATATAATCTTCTGGTAAGTTTTGTTCTTCATCTTCAACTTTAATTATAACACCCCATTCATGATAAACTGCAAGTCCTCCTCCCCAGGTACCAATCCATTTGTTACCAAACTGATCAATAGCAATTGAATGAACAGAATTATCAGGTAAACCGGAATTTGAGGTATTATAAACAGTCCAATTAACGCCATCAAACTTTGCCATTCCTTCTCGATATGTCCCCATCCATATATTTCCCGATCCATCAAGTGTTAATGCGTAAACATAGTTATCAGAAAATATAGAGTTAGGCATGTTATAAACTGTCCAGTTATTTCCGTCAAATTTTACAATACGACCACGATTAATTCCAAACCATTTATTTCCTTGTCCATCTATTACCATTGAATAAACTGCATCATACGGTAAACCAGAATTAGATGTATTATAAACTGTCCAATTAACCCCATCAAATTTCGCAACTCCGCCTCCATTAGTACAAATCCATTTATTGCCCTGACTATCTATTGCAATTGAACGAACATCATCATAAGGCAAACCAGAATTTAATGAGTTATACACGATCCAATTTACCCCATCAAACTTTGCAACACCATTATTAGTTCCAATCCATAAGTTTCCTTGTTGATCTTTGTTAATCGTATAAACACGATTATCTGGCAATCCAGAGTTTGAAGTATTATAAACTATCCAGTTAGTCCCGTCAAACTTTACAATCCCTCCATTATTTGTTCCAAGCCATTTATTGCCTGAATTATCAATAAAAATTTCACGAATAAAATTGTCTGGTAATCCAGAGTTTGAGGTATTGTAAATCGTCCAACTTACGTCGTTAAATTTTACAAGTCCACCGTCGATGGTCCCAATCCATTTATTTCCTTCACTGTCAATTTTTATGGAGTTAATCCAATTATCAGGAAGACTAGAATTTGATGTTTTATAAACAATCCATTCTGGCGATTGTGAGAGCGAAAAATTACTTACAGTTAAGATTAGAACGAGCGAAATAATGGTTTGTAAGATGAGGTTTGGTTTAGTTGGCTTCATGGCGGTATCTTCTTTTT
>NZ_FAOO01000018.1:5505-35455 GCF_900070205.1 Candidatus Thermokryptus mobilis
GTTTTTCAAGGGGAAAATTGAAAATTGTGATGTTTATCACTTCAAATCTTTCTATAAGATTGAGTTGTGGTGAAAAAACATCACCCCTCACCTTTTTTCTTGAAATTTTAAAAAATCTTAAGCTTTTATCCAGAATTTTTGAATTTTCACACAACCTCGCAATTCTTTTTCAGGGAAGGTAGATGGATAAAGGTCTTGGAAAAAATTTTTATTTTGCTTAAATTTCCAATGAGCGATGGAGTCCGCTCTAAACCGTTCCGGAGGATTCGGAACTGATGACTCCTACTTTTGGTCCGACAAGGGCTGGAAGTAGGAGTTTTTTTATTTAAAAACAAGTAACAATTTGATTATGCAGGAAGGAAATACAAGAGATATTTTATGGATAAAAATCGAAAAGGCGCTTAACACAGAAGGTTGCCCGATATGTTCAATTATCAAAACTTCCACCGAACATTATCTTGAGAGTTTGCTTTATGAATATGTTCTTGATGTGGGTTTGAGAGGAAAGTTGCACAAGTCCCTTGGATTTTGTCAAAGACATGCTTATATGGCTGTAAAAATTCGCGAACGCCTAAATGATGACGGACTTAAAATGGCTATTCTGTATGAGACCATAACATCTGAGGAAATTGGTAGATTGAAGGACTTGTGGAAAGATGTTTATTCCCGAAAGAAATTTTCCGTTAAGAGGTTTTTTGGGAAAAATAAATTTGTTGATAACTTCAAGCCAATTGGCGAATGTCCGGCTTGTTTTCAAGAAAGGGTGACTGAAAGTTTATACATTGATGATTTCCGTGCTCGTTCAAATGAAAGAGAATTTAGAGAGTTATACGGGCGAGATGCTGTAATTTTATGTAGGGGACATTTTGTTATGTTGTTGGAGAATTGTTTAAGGTTTAATGCATTAGATGAGTTTGATTTCTTTTTGAAGATGCAAATAGAGAAGCTTGAGGGAATTTTGAAGGCACTTACAAGTTTTATAGATAAGCATGACTACCACAAGCGTGAGTCAATTAATAAATATGAGGCGAAATCATGGAGATTTGTGGTGGAGTATTTTTCAGGTAAAAAGGATGTGGAAATTCGTTGGGATGAAGTTTGAATTTTTGAGAACAAAATCCAAGTAGATAATGATAAAGGTTCTGCTTGCTGGATTGGGAGGATTTATCGGTTCGGCGTTAAGATATGTAATATCAACATTTTTTTACAAATTGCTTGGGACAGATTTCCCTTACGGCACATTAGTTGTGAATGTTTTAGGTTCGTTTTTGATAGGATTTTTTATGGGATTGGTTGAAAATGGTTTCGTCATTTCTTCAAATTGGAGGGCTTTTATAGCGATTGGTTTGTTGGGTGGCTTTACAACATTTTCAGGTTTTTCGTATGAGACCGTTGAGCTGATAAAACAAGGCACACTGCTTCCTGCGATTGCGAACATTGTTTACACAGTTTTAAATTGTCTTGCAGGGACATATGTCGGTGGAGTTATAGCGAAATTAATAACAAAATAGATTTTCCAAAGATGAGGGTGGAAAGCACTGGGAAGCTTTTGAGAATTTTCATCGGTGAGGATGACAGATACGAGGGTAAACCTTTATTTGAGGTCATAGTTAAAAGGATAAGGGAGCTTGGGATTGCTGGTGCGACGGTTATCAGGGGGATAGAGGGGTATGGTGCTGGGAGTGTAATCCATAAGTTAAGTTTGCTTGACCTGAGTGCGGATTTGCCAATTGTAATAGAAATAGTTGATAGTGAAGAGAAAATTTTGTCAATTATACCTGAAATAGAAAGATTGATTGAGAAATCCGGGGGTGGTGCACTCATAACGCTTGAAAAAGTGGAAGTTATAAGGTATTCCCCAGGGAAAGGGTAAAATTGCAAAAGAGATTGATTTTTTGTAAATTTGCAAAGCATTATAAAACAATACGATTTCGGGATGTTTGAGGAGATAACACAAAAATTTGAATTGCTTTTTAAAAAGATTCGTGGGCAGGCGCGCATCACCGAGGCGAATATATCTGAGACGATGAGAGATATAAGGCGTGTCCTTCTTGAGGCAGATGTCAATTATAAGGTTGTGAAGGATTTTACTGACAGAGTTCAACAGAAGGCGATAGGTCAAGAGGTTTTAAAGAGCATAACGCCTGGGCAGATGTTGATAAAGATAATCTACGATGAGCTTGTTTCTTTGATGGGTTCAACTCGTGCGGATATAAAATTTTCACCTGTTCCACCAACTGTGATTATGATAGTTGGATTGCAAGGTTCGGGTAAAACGACTTTTTGTGCAAAACTTGCTTATCATCTTAAACATAAAGGGAGGCATCCTCTTCTTGTAGCAGGGGATGTTCATCGTCCCGCTGCTGTTGAGCAGTTAAAACAACTTGGGGAGCAGATACAAGTTCCGGTTTTTGCTATGGATTCGGAATTTGATGCGGTTAAAATTGCAAAAAATGGGATAGAATTTGCAAAGAAAAATTATAGAGATGTTGTAATTGTTGACACCGCTGGGAGAATGCACATTGACGAGGAGATGATGAGGGAGGTTGAATTGGTCAAAGATGCAATTAAGCCGAATGAAATTCTTTTCGTTGTTGATGCTATGACAGGTCAGGAAGCGGTTAATGTCGCAAAAGAGTTTAATGATAGATTAAATTTTGATGGTGTTGTTTTGACAAAGCTTGATGGTGATGCGAGAGGTGGTGCTGCACTTTCAATAAAAGCAGTAACGGGAAAGCCAATAAAATTTGTCAGCGTTGGGGAAAAACTTGATGCGATTGAGCCGTTTTACCCCGACAGGATGGCGTCAAGAATTCTTGGAATGGGAGATATAATAACCCTCGTTGAAAAAGCACAAAAGCAAGTTGACGAGGAAAAGGCGAAAAAACTTGAGGAGAAATTAAAGAAAAACCAATTTACACTTGAGGACTTCAGGGAGCAAATACGAGAGATAAGGAAGATGGGTCCTTTGAAGGAGATTTTAAGTATGATCCCGGGCTTGGGAAGCAGTTTGAGAAGCGTTGATATTGATGAGAAAGAGTTGATCAAGATTGAGGCGATAATCAATTCAATGACACCTGAGGAAAGGCGTAAGCCACAGATTATAAATGCAAGTAGGAAGAGGAGAATAGCAATGGGTAGTGGGACTACTGTTCAAGATGTGAATAGATTGTTGAGACAATTTGAGGAAATGCAAAAACTCCTTAAGCAGTTAAATCGTGGTAAATTCAAAGGGCTTAAAATTTCATTTTAAAAACAAAGTTAAGGAAGGGACTTGGCTGTTAAGATTAGACTTCAAAGGTTCGGCAAGAAGAAGCAGCCATTTTATAGGATAGTTGTTGCGGATTCTCGTGAGCCACGAGACGGCAAGTATATTGAAGCGGTTGGTTGGTATAACCCAATACCAGATCCGATGCAAATTGAGGTTAAAGAGGATAGGGTGATTCACTGGCTTAAAAGGGGAGCTATTCCGACGGATACTGTCAAAGCACTTTTAAGAAGAAAAGGGATTTGGTTAAAGTGGTCACTGATGAAGCAAGGTAAGGATGAGGCGTTTATACAGGCTGAGTATGAGAAATGGCTTCAACTTCAGGTTGACCGTGAAAAGAGAGAAAGAGAGAAGAAGCTGAGGAGAAAGTTGAGAAAGAAACAGAAAGAAGGCGGACAAGAGAGTTCTGAAAAAGGAGAGGTGGCATCTCAGGAAAGTTAATTTCTTGGTGATGTCGCCCTCCATAAAATAAACTGAAACAGTACGGAGGGCTGAAAAAATGCGTGAATTCCTTGAATTTATCGCTAAGCATCTTGTGGACAAACCGGAGGATGTCAGGATAACGATGGAAGACAGAAGTGATCGGGTGATTTTTAGATTACAGGTTGGGCAAGGTGATGTCGGAAAAGTTATCGGAAGGAGAGGGCGAACCGCAAACGCTATGCGTGTTTTGTTAAGCGCCGTCGCTGCGAAGGAAGGGAAAAGAGCAGTTCTTGAAATTTTACAGTAAGTAAAGCCATGTTTGGCGAAGTTTTTGCCATCTTTGTCTTTCTCGGTTTGAATTTCGCAGAGAAGGACACCGTTAAAACCGTGCTTCCAGATCTGTTAAGATGGAGAGAATATGTTTATATTGACAGTGTGGAGATCAAGAAAATGATTGACGAGATGATGAAATATCAAAAAGAGATTGAAAAGCTGAGAAAAGAAGTGAGACCATATTTAAAAGGTAGGTTCGGCTTTGATATATTTGATGAGACAGGGTTAACACGCGGTGGGATTAAGTATTTCATTCGCATCTGGAAGCATCCGCCGAAGGAGTTGTTTAAGATGCCTTATGTTAAACCCAGGTCTGACCCGTGAAAAAATAGTTATGGGAGATCTGTGTATAATTGGGAAAATTTTGAGACCTTATGGTCTTAAAGGGCAAGTATGTGTAAAACCGATAACTGATTTCATTGAAAGATTTAAGAAATTAAGGCGAGTTTATGTAGGAGATAATCCTGTTGAGGTTGATGAACATTTGGTTGTTGGAGCTTTTTTAAGGGATGAAGACATCATATTGAAATTTAAAGGCGTAAATGATAGAACAAGCGCTGAATCGTTCTCTGGAAAATTTATTTATATTCCCGAAGAAGAGTTAATGCCTCTTCCCGAAGGTTCTTTTTATGTCCATGATTTGATCGGGTTGAAGGTTTTTGATACAAATGGAAGGAAAATAGGGATTATAGCTGATGTTTGGCTTCTTCCAGCAAATGATGTTTATGTCGTTGAATCAAAAGGGAAGGAGATTTTAATCCCAGCCATAGCCGATGTTGTTAAAAAGATTGACCTTGAGAAAAAGGTCGTTATAATTGAACCGATGGAAGGGTTAATTGAGTGAGGAGGTGATTTGGTATGAGGATTGACATTATAACTGCAGTTCCACAGATTTTTGAAAGTCCTTTAAACTCAAGCATAATTAAAAGGGCTAGGGAGAAAGGAATCGTTGAGATTTATGTCCACGATTTGCATGATTATGGGATAGGCAAGTACAGGCAAATTGACGATCATCCTTATGGCGGTGGTGCTGGGATGATTTTGAAGCCAGAGCCGATCTTTGAGTGCATTGAGAAGTTGAAAAGTGAAAGGGAATACGATGAGATAATTTTCTTGACGCCAGATGGTGAACTTTTCAATCAGGAGATGGCAAATGAGTTTTCAAAACTTAACAATATAATTCTTCTTTGTGGGCATTATAAAGGAGTTGATGAAAGGGTTAGAGAGGCGCTTGTGACAAGGGAAGTTTCAATTGGAGACTATGTTCTAACTGGTGGTGAGCTTCCAGCTCTTGTTGTGATTGATGCGACGATTCGTCTTATACCGGGAGTTTTAAATGACATTGAGTCCGCAATGACGGACTCTTTTCAGTCGGGATTACTTGATCATCCACATTATACAAGACCTGCTGAATATAGAGGCATGAAAGTCCCGGAGGTTTTGCTCTCCGGGAATCACGAGGCAATTAGAAAATGGAGATACGAAAAGGCACTTGAAAAAACATTGAAAAGAAGGAAGGACTTGTTAAACAAAATTAAAGGAGATGGTAAAAATGGATAAGGTAAAACTCGTAGAGTCAAAATATCTAAAAACGGACATACCGGACTTTAAACCTGGTGATACTGTTTCAGTTCATGTCAGAGTAGTGGAAGGGGAAAAGGAGAGGATTCAGGAATTTGAGGGGATAGTTATCGCAAGAAGAGGTAGCGGTTTAAATGAAACATTTACGGTTCGCAAAATAAGCGATGGAGTAGGTGTTGAAAGGATATTCCCGTTACATTCCCCTTCAATTGCGAAGATTGAAGTTAAAAAGCGCGGTTCTGTAAGAAGAGCTA
This sequence comes from Candidatus Thermokryptus mobilis, assembly GCF_900070205.1. Lineage (NCBI taxonomy): Bacteria > Pseudomonadati > Candidatus Kryptoniota > Candidatus Thermokryptus > Candidatus Thermokryptus mobilis. The sequence continues at coordinate 11,365 of NZ_FAOO01000018.1, forward strand.
AGCTTTATTATCTGCGTGAGATGAGTTCAAAACAGGTTAGACAAAAGACATCAGAATGATTTTGAAATTAAAAAGGATTTCTTAATGAAGGTTGAGCTGTATCAGCCCTACGAGGAGAGATTAGTAAAATCTGGACTTTACGATATTTTTGAAAAGGTCATTGAGAGTGAAAGGTTAAGTTTTGAAGATGGCGTTAGGTTGTATCGGACAGATGATGTTCTCATGCTTGGATATCTAGCGAATATGGTTCGCGAAAAGTTTAACGGCAACAGGACTTATTTTGTTAAAAATCATATCATAAATTATTCAAACATTTGTGAGCTTGACTGCAAGTTTTGTTCCTTTTACAGAAAAGAAGGGCAGGCGGGAGCGTATAGATTTACACTTGAGCAGATTTTTGATAAGATAAGACCATTGAAAGATGATATAGTTGAGGTTCATATTGTGGGTTCGCTTGATCCGAAATTGCCTTGGGAATATTATGTTGATATGATACGAGGTATAAAGGAGATTAATCCACGGATAAATATAAAAGCGTTCACGGCGGTGGAGATAGATTATTTTGCGAGGATGTTTGGAAAAAGTTATGAAGAGGTTTTATTGGAGTTAAAGGAAGCGGGGCTTGATACAATGCCAGGAGGCGGGGCTGAGGTTTTCAGCGAGAGGGTCAGAGAGAAATTGTTCCCGGATAAAATTGGGGCGGAAGAATGGCTTGCCGTGCATAGAACAGCACATAAAATCGGGATAAAAACAAACGCAACGATGCTATACGGTCATATGGAAACGATTGAAGAAAGGGTTGTTCACTTGATAAAGTTACGTGACCTTCAGGATGAAACAAATGGTTTTTTGACATTCATACCTTTGCCATATCATCCGAAAAATAATAAATACGCTGGTGAATGGACAACCGGTTTGCAAAATCTTAAAAGTTTTGCTGTAGCGAGATTGATGCTTGATAATTTCCCTCATATAAAATGTTTCTGGATTTCAACGGGTGTGAAAGTTGCGCAGGTCTCACAAAGTTTTGGCGTTGACGATCTTGATGGAACTGTCAGGGAGGAAAGGATTTATCATATGGCTGGGGCTGATACATCGCAATATCTACCGAAAAATCAAATCATCAAATTGATAAAAGACGCTGGGCGAACCCCAGTTGAAAGGGACGCCTATTACAATGTCATCGCAGAATATTAAATCATGGCTGATGTTAAAAAAATCTTACCTGAAAATGTCAAAGGTGAATTTTTTGTTGATTCAACTTGTATAGATTGTGACGCATGCCGTCAGTTAGCCCCTGAGGTCTTCGCAAACTCGGGGAGCTACTCATATGTTTATTCCCAACCGAAAGATGAAATAATAAGGAAAAAAGCAATTTACGCTTTGATATCCTGTCCAGTTGGAGCAATCGGGACAAAAGATAAATTAAATGTCTCAGAGATAATTGATGATTTTCCAATTCCCATTGAAGATGAAGTTTTTTATTGCGGTTTCAATTCTGTTAAATCATTTGGGGCAAATAGTTATTTTGTAAAATCTTCCACTGGGAATTGGCTCATAGATTCGCCGAGATTTTCTTCACATCTTTTGAAAAGGTTTGAGGAATTAGGTGGGATAAAATATATTTTTCTTTCGCACAGAGATGATGTCGCTGATGCTGAAAGTTTCGCAATACATTTTGGGGCTAAGATAATCATTCATAAACGGGATAGCATTGCTGTCAAAAAAGCTGAAATTTTAATTGAAGGGGATTTGCCTGTTGAGGTTGAAGCAAACTTTGTTGTCATTCCAACGCCTGGGCATACTTCAGGTCATTGTGTTTTACTTTACAGGGATAAGTTTCTCTTTACGGGTGATCATCTCTGGTGGGATAGAGAGACAAAATCGCTTTATGCGTCAAAAAGTGTATGTTGGTATTCGTGGGAAAAACAAATTGAATCAATTGAAAAATTGCTAAACTTTGAGTTTGAGTGGGTTCTTCCCGGTCACGGTCAAATGGTGAAATTTTCTAAAGATGAAATGAAAAAGAAATTGCTTTTACTTGTTAAAAAATTGGTTCAGGCAAAGTGATGAGCGTTAAGGAGTTGCTCAAACAAGCAAAACTTTTGCAGAAAGAGAGCAAATTCGGTGACGCTTTGAAAGTTTATTTAAAGGTTGATGAATCTTTAGATTTAAATTCGCTTGATAGTGAAGAAATTTTTTATATACGTTTGGACGAGGGGCATTGTGCGAGGTTGGCTGGTGAGTTCGCTTTGGCTGTAAAGTATTACAAGATGGCTTTGAGGATTGCTGAGAAAATTGACGAAAGGGCTAAGGCGGACGCATTGGCTGGATTGGGAACGGCTTTAAGAACGATTGGTAAGTTTGAAAATGCGATAGAAAGTTTTAAAAAAGCTTTTAAAATCTACAAAAAACTAAACGATATTGAAGGACAAGCATATATCTATTGGGCTTTGGGCGGGACATTTAGATTTATGGGATACTTCAAAAAGTCATTTAAATCATTTAAAAAAGCGCTTACAATTTATGAAAGTATCCCTGATATGAATGGCATCGGGTATACGCTTTGTGGGCTTGGCGGTGTCTCAAGGATGATGGGAAATTTTGAACTTTCACTTGATTTTTATACAAGGGCAAATCTTGTTATGCGAGACCTCAGAGATAAATTTGGAATTGCATATTCATATTGTGGTTTGGCGAACGCAAGCAGGATGTTTCTTGATTTTGTCCTTGCTGAGAAATATTTTGATCTTGCGACAAAAAATTATGAGAAAATAGGCGACAGAATAAATTATGCTTATACGCTTTGGGGCGAAGGAACGCTTGCAAAGATAAAAAATGATTTTGATCGCGCTATAGAAAAATTTTCAAAAGCAAAAGAAATTTTCATTCAAACGGGAGATAAAAGGGGTTTAATTTATGCGGAACTTGGGGAAATTGAGGTCAATTTCATTTTGCACGGCAAGGTTCAGGATAGAAAAATCAAACGACTTTTTCAGTTCTCGGAGAAGATGGGTTATAATTTTGAGCGACTTCACATTTTGCTTGTTGAAAGGTTAATGAGGGGTGAAGATGTTAAAGATGTTTTTTCTGGATATTTGAAGCTCGGTTCAAAATTTTTCAGAAATATCAATGTAAGTTTGCCTTTAAATTTGCCTTGAAAAATTAATTGGAAGAAAAACTATGGGAAAAAAGCTCGGTGTAGTTGATTTTCTTAATGCAAAGCCGCTGATTTATGCGATTGAGGAGAACAAAGTTCCGCACAGTTTTGAACTTTTGTATGATATTCCGTCGCAGATTGCGGTAAAACTTTTGAATAAGGAGATAAACGCTGGACTTGTCCCATCAATTCATTATGCAAAGTATTCGGTCAAATATCGTATAGTTCCAGAAGTTTGTATTGCTTCGCGCGGAGCTGTTAAAAGCATACGGCTTTATTTTAGGAAAGATTTAAGAGATATTAAAAGTGTCGCTGTTGACATAAGTTCTATGACATCAGTTGTGCTTGCAAGGGTGATACTTTCAGAAAAGTATGATGTCCGACCCAAGTTCATCGCTATGAAGCCGAACCTTGAGAATATGCTTTTGGAGGCAGACGCTGCGCTTTTGATAGGTGACAACGCACTTTTTGAGCCCACAGGTTACGCATCGTATCTTGACCTTGGTGATGAATGGGATGACCTCACTGGGTTGCCTTTTGTTTACGCTTTGTGGGTTGGGAGAAGAGAAAGTTTAAGTGAAGATGATGTGCTTGCTTTGATAAATTCAAAAAATTATGGGATACAGAACATTGATACCATTTCTTATGAAGCAAGTCAAAGGTATGGGGTTGATTTTGATTTTTGTAAAAGTTATTTGACTGAAAATCTGTTTTACGAACTTGGTGAGCAAGAGATAGCAGGGATGAAGGAATTTTTCACCTACGCTTTTTACTACGGCGTGATTGATTTCATACCGGAGATAAAATTCTATGAATTTGAAAAAGTAAAGGGGAGTTGAAGATGAAAACAATGTTAATTTTGATCCCGGATATAAGGGAGTTGATACAAGCGGGGAGAACGGAGGAATTGGCGGATATACTTGATGATTTACACCCCGTTGATATCGCTGAGATAATATCTGAGCTTCAAGGTGACGAAAAGGTTAAACTATTTAATCTCGTTCGCAGGGAGAAGGCGATTGATGTTTTTGATGAGCTTGATGAGGATGATCAAATTTATATACTTGAGCATTTGCCTGCCGAGAGTAAGGCATTTCTCTTGAATGAGATGTCCCCGGATGAAAGAGCTGACCTTTTTGAGGAGTTGACGACCGAGAAGAGTCAGGAATATGAATCTTTGATGACTGAAGAAGCGAGAAGGGAAGTTGAGATTTTGACATCTTATCCGTCCGAGACAGCTGGCGGTTTGATGACGACTGAATATGCCTCAGTTGTTGAAGGTATGACGGTTGGAGAGGCGATTGATTTTTTGAGGGCGACAGCTCCGGATAAAGAGACGATTTATTCAATTTATGTGACAAGTGAAAAAGGTGTTTTAGTTGGAGTGGTTCAGTTAAAGGATTTGATTTTATCCGATCCAAGAAAAAGGATAAGTGATATAATGGATGAGAAAGTTATAAGCGTTGATGTTGATACAGACCAGGAAGAGGTCGCAAGAGTGATGAAAAAATATAATTTGATGGTTATACCTGTAGTTGATAGATACAGAAAACTTCTCGGAATAATTACTGTTGACGACATAATTGACGTGATACATGAGGAGGCATCCGAAGATATGGCGAAGATGGTGGGAACACAACTTGAAGATATTGAAACACTGCTTTCCCCGTTGAAGTCGGCACGGTTAAGGATGCCTTGGTTGCTTTTAACCTATATCGGTGAGATTTTAGTCTCATTTATAGTCAAACATTTTGAACCAACTCTTCAACAGATAATTGCTCTTGCGTCATATATGCCATTAATAGCTGCAATGGGTGGAAATGTTGGAACACAGGCATCAACGATTTGTGTTCGTGGACTTGCAACTGGAAGTATAAAGATGTCGGATCTAAGTAAAATCCTCGTCAAGGAAACTCTTGCTGGTTCAATAATGGGAATAGTTTATGGTTTTATTCTTTCTTTGATAACTTTACTCGTTTATGGTTTTAAATACTCATATACACTGCCGATAACTGTTTTTATAGGTTGCACCGCTTCAATGACTTTCGCGTCAGTTATGGGGACGATTGAACCCTTTGTTCTTATAAAGTTGAAAAGAGACCCCGCAACAGCCGTTGGACCGCTTGTTACAACTGGGACAGATATTTTAAGCACGGCGACATATTTAACTATTGCGACATTGTTATTAAAAGCTTTAAATTGAATGAAAATCCTTATTGCTTACTTTTCTTTTACGGGGCGAACAGAAAAGGTTGCAAATTCACTTTGTGAGAATTTTTCAAAATTTAAAATTGAATTTGATGTCTTTAAAATTGAGCCGATTTTAAACTTGCCATATCTTTTTTGGCTTTTGCTTTCATTTTTCCCGAAGCTTCCATTTCCATTGAAAAAATTTAAATTGAGCAGTGTTTATGACATCATCGTATTGGGTACTCCGAAGTGGACGTTTAATTGCCCTCCGGTTATATCATTTGTTAATTTTTTGAAATCAAACTTTAAGGATGCGAAGAAGCCCAAAGTCGCTTTTTACATAACTTATGGTGGTTTTAAAGAGGATGCTTTCATTGAAAAGTTGCTGAAAATTTTTAAAGCGAATGGTTTTGAAGTTGTTGAATTTGATAAGTTCAAGAGAAGAGATATTGATGAGGGAAAGGTTTTTGAAAGGGTTGAAGTTTTCGTAAACAAAATTTTAATGCATCTCAATCAATCCATTTAACTTTGATACTGCCAAGCCCTGACTCAATAAAAAGTTTAATTTTCTTTTTTGCATCGTTGTAATTGTAACTTATGAATGAGCCGTCTTGCTTATAAAAATCATCAAATTTTTTCGGTGAGAAAAGCCCGGATGATGTTGATATAACTGCGCCGATATCTCTGGGGATGCGAATGTTAAGATTGCCAAGCCCAAGGGATAATTTCAAATCCGCCTCATCTAAAATTTCACCAGAGAGGTCAATGTCAAACGAGCCCATACCTCCGGAGAAGATGAACTTTCTAAACTTTGCATTTCCAAGATTTTCAATTTCAAACTCTGAAATCCCGGTTTCAACCTCAAGTTTTCGCATTATCATCTTGTTAGGTTGCGTAAACTTCAGCTTTGCACTACTTATGCCCGTTGAAATTTTTAAATTTTTCACACTCATATCTCCCAATTCAATTACTGCGTAACTTGCCCCGAATTCAACTTCAAGCGAGGTCGGGATATCATCGCATAGTTTTATATACCACTTTTCATCTTCGGTGTTTTTTAAAACCCCTTTTTTTGTTTCAAATACCAGATATCCGATTTCATCTTCAACATAGTAATTTAAATCAACAATCGTTTTCCCTTTTCCCGAGCGACCGTCAATTATTGCAATTTTATCCCTTTCGCCCGGGGAAATGTAGAATGTCCCGGCGCTTCCGAAAATCTTTACCTTTAATTCCCTTTCATCGCTCCTGGGTATCTCTTTGTGAAATTTTGTTTGGGATAAAAGAAGTTGAGTAAGGAGGGCGAAGTAAAGTATTTTGAATTTATATCGCAACAATTTTTGGCATTGTAAATTTGTTTTTCACTTCTGTTAAATTATACGAAAAGATAGACAAGACGTTTCAATAATGTTTTAACTTGTCCTTTAGATTCTTGTAAAGCAATTCTCTAGCCCTGAAAAGATGGACCTTGACCGTTCCAATCGGTAATTTTAATTCCTTTGCTATTTCCTCGTATGATTTATCTTCAAAATGTCTCAGTATAATCACTTTCCTATAGTGTTCGGGTAGGGAGTTTATCGCTTGGTGGATGATTTCTTTTTTTTCCTTTCGTAAAAGTTCGTAGTCAGGCGTTTTGCTCCAGTCGGGAATTTCACGATGCACTGTGTCTTCTTCAAGTTCAAGTTCCTCATCAAGGGAATATATTGATATTTTCCTTTTGCGGATATAGTCAATACAATGATTTGTCGCAATCTTGTAAAGCCAAGTTGAAAAAGAGAACTCAGATTTGAAAGTTGAAAGTGAAGTAAATGCTTTGGTGAAAATTTCCTGAACAAGGTCTTCAACATCAAATTCTTTTTTTACAAGCCGTGATACTATGATTTCAACTTTTTTCTTGTATCTATTCATCAGTTCCGTATAAGCAGAGTCATTTCCGTTGAGTGCTTGTTTTACAAGTTCTATGTCGCTTAATTTTTTTAGTTTCCCTTTTTCTCCCTTCATATTCAGTGTATTAATTTGTGTATGAAGTCAGCTGTCATGTAGAAGAGCAGCATTCCAAGAAAGACGACAAGAGAAGCATATTTTGTTTTTGAGTTGTTTATCTCTGGGATCAAATCTGTTGTCCCAACATAAAGTCCGATGCCAGATATAAAAGCGAATAAGAAACCGATAATTTTTGAACTTATTTCAGGGATCAACAATCCTATCAGGGTTCCGATAAACGTTGCGAATCCGACAAGCGAAGCGAGCAAGAAAGATGTTTTTGTCCCTTTTCCTGAGGCGAATAATATTGATGCGACGGTCATACCTTCCGGGAATTTGTGAAGGAAAATCCCGATGAAGAGTAGAAGACCGATCACATAGTTGAACTTAAAGCCGATTGATATTGCCATTCCATCAAAAAGGGCATGAACGAAAAGCCCAAAGAAAATTGAAATGCTTGCTGGTTTTGAAACGATGTGTTCAGTGTGTGTTTCCTCGCCGAAGTGAAAATGTGGGGCAAATATGTGCTCAAAAAGGTGAAGCGTTGCATATCCGAGCATTATTAAAACTGCTGACGATTCACCGATTGAGTTTATTGATTCGGGTATCAATCGTGTCAGGACAAGAGCTATTATAAATCCAGCGCTTATTGCAAGCATATAGTCCTGAAATTTTTGGGGCCATCTCCTTGTGAAAATTATTATTGAACCACCAAGAACCTCTGCAAAAGTAGCTACAAGTCCAAGGGTTAAAATTAGAGTTGTCATTTTTCGCATTTAATTAGTTTTTAAAATGAAACCAAAGATGATAAAGAATGTAAAAGCAAGTCCAGCTGCTGTAAGTGCATATGGTAACTGTGTCTTGACATGGTCAAGGTGATCGCAAGCGGAAGCCATTGATGAAACTATTGTTGTATCCGAAATTGGAGAACAGTGGTCGCCGAATACGCCACCGCTTAAAACGCTCGCAAGGACGAGAGGTAAGTTTGAATTCATAGCTATAGCTGATGGGATCGCAATGGGTATCATTATAGCAAAAGTTCCCCAACTTGTTCCTGTTGAGAATGAAATGATACAGGATGTAAGAAACACAACGCTTGGGAGAAGGGATGGTTTTAGAAATTTACTTGCAATTTGAGCGACATATTCACCAGTTTTGAGTTCTTTACAGACCGATCCAATGGCAAAGGCGAATGTCATTAAGACAGCCAATGGGATTAAACCACCCATTCCCTTGAGCGTAAGTTCAATCGTCTCTCTTATGGTTAAAATCTTTTGAAATTTATACAATATCCCTGCGACGAAAATTGAAGTCAAAACAGCCCAAAGCACTGATGTTGAGCCAGAACCGCTTGTTAAATTCCCATTTCCAGTTATATAAAGTCCGATCGGCATCATAAGAATCATTGTCAAAATCGGGACTATCATATTCAATGCTCTTGGTTTAACTTTGTCTTTGGGTTGGATATTTATGACTTCTTCAGAGACAAGTGGCATAGCTTCATCGGCTATGACTTTGCCTTCACGGATAGCTCTTAACTCTGCTTTTTTCATAGGTCCATAATCAATTCCCGTAATGGCAGTGAAAACGACAAGGGCTATTGAGAAGATCGCGTAAAAGTTAAGCGGTATTGATGAAATAAAGATTGAGATTTCATTTTTGACATCAGCTTGAGATAATAACCCGAGAACATACGCCCCCCAAGCGTTTAGAGGAATCATAATGCAAACCGGTGCTGAGGTTGAATCGCAAATATAAGCGAGTTTTTCCCTTGAAATTTTCAATTTATCAAAAATCGGTCTTGAAACCGCTCCAGTCACAAGGCAAGTTATACTTGACTCAACAAATATGCTCATTCCAATTGCCCAGGCGAAAATTTGAGCCATTTTCCTTGACTTTATAAAGCCACGATTTAAAATTAAATTCACAAATCCTTGAACGCCACCAGATCGTTGTGTCAATGCAATCAGTGCACCTATCAATGCGCTGAAAATTATCACTTTTGTATTGCTTGATTCCTTGAAGACATTTATTATCGCTTCAATTGAATTTATCAGACCCAAAAGAGGATTCCAGTCCGAAAGTATCGTCCATCCAAGCCATATCCCGAAGAAAAGTGAAAGATAAACCTGTCTTGTTATCAAAGCGAGAATTATCGCTGAAATAGGAGGCAGAATTGACAACCACGTCATGGTAATTGACTCAAAATTTTTGCTATATGTTTAGTCAAACTTACCTCTGGATTTTCAACTATTCTTCCAATTTCTTTTCCATCTTTGATAAATATAAAAGTTGGAACTCGTTTTATGTTATATCTATCTGTGAGTCCCTTTAATGTTTTGTCCCTGTCAAGACCGATAAATTTTATATTTTCTCTTGAGACACCAGCCATGTCCATAATTTTCATAAACTTTGGGACATGCTCTCTTGAGTCGGGACACCAAGTCCCGAGGAAAATTAAGACATCAAATTGATTCGCTTTTGATTTTATTATGTTGAAACTTTGAGTATCTTCAATTACAAAATTTGAATAGCCCAACGAATACCATTTGAAATCTTCGCTTTCAAGGATTTTTGCTGGAAATTCACCTATGATAATTTTGACATTGTTTTGCTCAATGACAGTATATTTGCTTTGTGAGCAGGAGAGAAGCAAAAGTGGTATTAGAATTAAGAATCTTTTCATTTTTTATCCTCCAACATTGTTTTTATTCTTGAGACGACCATTTCAATTGCAATTTCATTTTCCCCACCCCTTGGTATTATTATGTCAGCCCAGCGTTTACTTGGCTCAACAAATTCAAGATGAGATGGTTTAACGGTTGTGATGTATTGATTAATGACGGATTCAAGGGTCCTTCCCCTTTCAATTATATCCCTTTTTATTCTGCGTAGAACCCTTTCATCAGCATCTGTGTCAACGAAAATTTTTATGTCCATAAGGTCTCTTAGTTCCTTTTCAACGAATACAAGGATACCCTCAACTATGATGACATCTTTTGGTTCAACATGTCTTGATATTGGCAAGCGTCTATAGGTTGTGAAGTCATAAACTGGAACTTCAATCGGTTTTCGCTCCTTTAAATTTTTGACATGTTCAATCAAAAGTTTTGTATCAAGTGAATCGGGGTGATCAAAATTTATTTCTTCAATTTTTTTGCCGTGGAACTGCGTTATGTCTTTGTAGTAGCTGTCATGTTCAAGTATGATGACATTTTCAAAACCTATTTTAGAGGCGATTTTTTTTGCGACGGTTGTTTTCCCAGAGCCAGTTCCCCCAGCTATCCCAATTACAAGTGGTTTCATTTAAAATAACTTGAGGCAATTTGTTTTAATTCCTCACGCTTCAAAAATCTCCATTCCCCGGGCTTTAAACCCTTGTCTTCAAAGTTACCTATCTTTATTCTGACAAGGTTTTCAACCTCATATCCAAGTTTCTCAAACATCCTTCTTACCTGTCTGTTTTTCCCCTCCACTATTTCTATTTCAACCCAGCATGTTTTTTTATTTTCCTTTACTACTCTGATATTTGCAGGCAATGTTTTATAAACTTTTCCATCAATATCTATCTCAATTCCGATTTTAAGCTTGACTATATCCTCTGGTTTGATCTTTTTGTTAAGTTTGACAAGGTATGTCTTCGGAACTTTTGAATTTGGATTTGTGATGAAATCAGCAAATTTGTTGTCATTGGTCAGTATTAAAAGACCTGAACTTTCCATATCAAGTCGTCCTGCTGGGGCAACCCAGGTATCAATTTTCACGATGTCGTAGATCGTTTTTCTATTCAGTTCGTCTTTTCTTGTTGTGACAACGCCTTTGGGTTTATTTAGTATGATATAAATTTTTCTTTTCGGCTTAATGATTTCGCCATCAATTGCGATTTTATCTTTCTTGATGTCAACTCTGAAAGACGGGTTGGTTATGACTTTGCCATTTACGCTGACTTTTCCCTGAATTATCATTTCCCTTGCTTCTTTTCTTGAAGCCCAGCCAAGTTTTGATATAGCCCTTTCCAAGCTGACATTTCCTGGCATCTTTTTATAGGTATTTAATTAAAACAAAGCCAAGGATCAATAAAATTACAAATGCAATGGTAAGCCAATCAAAGTATTTATCAATGAATGTTTTAACCCTAGGACCGAAGGAATAAATCAATCCACCGACGAGGAAGAATCTCGCAGGTCTACTAAGCGCCGATGCTACGACAAGGGTTGGAAAACTTACTTGAAAGGCGCCTGCTGCAATTGTGAAGACCTTATAAGGTATAGGTGTAAAGCCAGCGATTGCTATTGCAACGAATGCGTTTTTATCATACATAACTTTAACGGCATCGTATTGTTGTTGCAATTGATAGAATTCAATTATTTTTTTGCCGATCAATTCGTAAAATTGGAAACCGATCAAATAACCGAACATTCCACCAAGCACTGAACCGATTGAACAAATGAGGGCATATCTGAAAGATAACCGTGGCTTTAAAAGGGCGATTGCTATTAGTAAAACATCCGGCGGAATGGGGAAGAAGGAGGATTCAGCGAATGCAATTATGAAAAGAGCAATTCCAGCGTAAGGTTTGTCGGCGAAGTTTTCCACCCAGAGCTTAAGTGAGAACAAAAAGTCCCTAATTTTTCTCATCAATCAAATTCAAGTTTTTTAGAATTTAGTTGAAAAATAAAAATGTTAAACTTGAAATTCAAGTTATCGGGCTCTTGCTTTTAAAAGAATTTTTGTTATATTATTGCAAAGGAAGGCGATGCGGGCTGTTTTTCTTGGGCATTTCCTTCCTTCAAGAAAGGCATTAAAAATTTAATTGGTTAAATTGCTATGGGTTCAATTTTTTCATCAGTTGGATTTAAAGTTGAAACGCAAAAAGACCTTGTAGAGCTTGTTGAAAATACCATTGGAGATAAGGAGTTTAGCGACTCTGTTGGGGTGTTTCAGAAAATCCAGCTTGCTGGTTATACTTTAAATGCAGGGCATGGTATAGTTTTCAATGTAAATCTTGCACATACGGGAGAGGGTTGGGAGATAGTTGATGTTGCACCTTGTTTTTATGGTTCAAAAGAGCATTCAGTTATTTTGAAGGACTGCGAACTTTATCAAGATGTTGAAGATGAATGGAAATTTTATCTTTACGGGGTGGATGAGGAAACGGGAACGCCTGTTGAGCTTTATATTTCAAATTTTGTACAATGCGCTTCATTTCTTCCCCCAATGGCTGAGAAATATCAAGTCGTTCCAGTTGGGTTAGCGTATAATGGTGAAATCCTTCCACCGAGAAGATATATTGAGACGGAAGATATGGCAGAAGGGTCAATGATGTCAAACTTCTTCGTTCAAACAGCACAAATTCAACAGATGGAGAATATCCCTCCGGTTGTCTACGGGCTTTTGGGTGATATAGTTGACTTTAAGAAGATAAAAAACGAATGGACTGGTGAGGAAGTTTATTGGCTTTATGTTGATACGAGCCCATTTAAACTTGAAGTTTTGATAAATCCATCTGATTTGGAAGGCGAGCCGGAGATCGGGAAGCGTTTGTTTGCAACCGTTTGGTTGCAAAGTGAGGTAACGCCGGTTTAGTAAAAGCGGGGCATTAAAGCCCCGCTTCTTTTATGCTACAGTTTCACCACCTTCAACAACTTCAAGAAGTATTTCCGCAACATCTTTGACACTGACTTTGTCAATGACATCCTTTGCTTTAACGCCATCTGTTAACATCGTCATACAGAATGGACAAGCAGAAGCGATCATATCAGGGTTCAAACTTAACGCTTCTTCGGTCCTTTCAATGTTTATCCTTTTTCCTATTTTCTCTTCCATAAACATCCTTGCACCGCCAGCACCACAGCAAAGTCCTCTGTCCCTTGATCTTTTCATCTCAAGAAGTTTAACTCCATTTATTGAGCCAAGTATATCTCTCGGAGCATCATAAATTTCATTATACCTTCCAAGATAGCAGGAGTCGTGATAGGTTATTTTTGCATCAAGTTTTTTTGAGATTTTCAATCTTCCTTCAATTAGAAGTTTTTCAAGAAATTGGACATGGTGATAAACCTCATAATTGCCACCGAAATCCGGGTATTCATTTTTGAGTGTGTTGAAGCAATGGGGACAAATTGTGATGATTTTTTTGACATTATATTTTGAGAAGGTTTGTATGTTTTCCTGGATCAACATTTGTGCGAGGTATTCATTTCCGGCTCTTCTTGCTGGGTCACCTGTGCATTTTTCTTCATTTCCAAGGATTCCGAAGCTTACCCCCGCAATTTTCAAAAGTTTTGCCACTGAGATTGCTACTTTTTTATACCTTGCATCAAATGAGCCAGCGCACCCAACCCAGAGCAAGTATTCAACATTGCTGTCCTCGGCTAATGTTTTGATATCAAGACCCTGTGCCCAGTCCCCGCGTGTTGAGTGACTGAACGCCCAAGGAGTGAAATTATTTTCAAGATTTCTGAAAGTGATTGATAATTCAGATGGGAATTTTGATTCGGTCAAAACAAGGTATCTTCGCATGTCAATTATTGTTTGAACATGTTCAATCATCACAGGACATTCTTGAACGCAAGCCATACAGGTTGTGCAAGCCCAAAGTTCATCTTCGGTGATATAGTTAAATAAAAGCGTTTTTCCCAGGACATCCTCGTTTTGGGGTTTAAGATTTAATAATATCGGCGCTTTTTCAAAAGCTCTTTTTCTAATGCTTACAATTATCTCTCGTGGTGAAAGTGGCTTACCGGTTATATTTGCAGGGCAAGCGGCTGTGCACCTTCCGCATTCCGTGCATGTGTAACCATCAAAAATTTGTTTCCAAGTCAAGTCATCAACATCAAGCGCACCGAATTTTTCAACATTCTCAATGTTCTCAAAGCTTATCGGGTTTAATCTTCCTTGTGGTTTAAGTGAACTGAGATAAACATTTGGAATTGAAGTTATGATGTGGAGATGCTTTGAAAAGGGAAGATAATTTAAAAAGCCAAGAACAAGCAGAATGTGAACCCACCAAAAGATTGAATGGAGTGAACTTTGCGCGTCCCATCCAAAACCGTCAAATATCTTTGCAAATTCAAGGGAGACGAATCTCAAGTCGTAATATTCAGCGTCTCCAAGATTAATTTGTGTTGCATAAGTGCCGAACATCGTCAACATTATGAAGAATATAAGCAAAAGTATAACCGTTGCGTCAATTTTTGATGTTTTCTCAACTTGAAGTCGCTTCGGTCTTTGAATGTATCTTCTATAAAGTGCGATTATGATTGATAAAATCACAAGTAATCCCATCAAATCCTGAAAGAAAGCAATATATCTATAAAATCCACCGATAACCGATAAATTAACGCTGAACAAACCCTCAAGTATGGCATCAAGAATAGCTGTGAGCAGGATTACGAATCCCCAAAATATAAAGAAGTGCATCCATCCGGCGACGAATTCCCTTAAAAGTTTCTTTTGACCGAAAGCGATTGTAAAAACCCTTTTCAATCTTTCAGTTGGATTATCAAATCTGTCCTCGGGTTTTCCAATTTTAAGGTAGGTGAGTAATCTTCGTGCGTTGAATAAAAATGTTGATATTGAAAGTGCGAATATTATCAAAAATATGAGGTTTTGCAGGGACATATTTCCCCCGATTTTATTTTCTTGGTTTAACTGTTAAAACAGGACATTTCGCTTTTCTGACGACCTTTTCAGCTATGCTTCCGAGGATTGTGAGTTCAATTCCTGTGCGACCGTGTGTGCCCATGACGATCAAGTCAACTTTCTTTTCCTCTGCAAATTTAACTATTTCATGATCAACGACGCCTTTCCTTATGAATGTTTGTACTTTGTTTTTCGTCTTTAGACTTTCTTTTACGATTTTTTCAAGTTGATTTTTTGCGTTTTCCTCCATGTTTTTCTCAAGTCGTTCAATCGTTAAGTCAAGCGAATGGATCGCGAGAACTGGTGGGATATTTTCAAGCACATGGAGAACATAGATAGTTGCGCCGTATTTTTCGGCAAGGGATTTTGCGTATTCAAATGCAGAAATTGATGCACTGGATAAGTCGGTTGGAAGGAGGATTTTTTTTATTCTCATTTCAAAGTCCCACTTTTATTTGAGTATTTTTTCAATGTCTTTCATAAACACCTCTTTCGTCCTTGCCCCGAGATACTTTGACACGATTTTCCCGTCCTTATCAATCAAGAAGGTTATCGGTATTCCAACGCTACCTCCAAATGCGTCAAGGAGTTTTGCCTCAGGGTCATGGATTAAAATGTAGTTTATGCCGACATTTTTTGCGAACTCAGCAACTGGTGATGCTGTTTTGTCAATTGAAACACCTATTATTTCAAAGTTTTTATCGCTGAGTTCACTTTTAATTTTGATGAGGTCAGGTATTTCTTTAACGCATGGACCACACCAAGTAGCCCAAAAGTTCAGGAGTATAATTTTGCCTTTTGAAAGTTCATAGAAATTTTTTTCGCCTTGTTGAGTTTGCCAGTAAAAGTTTGGAGGTTTTCCTTTCTCATTTTGTTCAATTTTTGTGAGTGTGAAAATTTCGGGGTGTTGTGATGTGGTTTGTGGTTTGTTTTCTTTTTTTGAGCAGGAAATTAGAAGGAAGAGGGAAAAAAGTAATAAAATTTTTCGCATGAATTTACCAACTTTGTTTTAGAACTTTCTCAAGTTCTTCCCTTGAAAGATTTGAGACAGCGCAACACAAAAGTTCCCCAGTTCCCCAAATGGCAAAAGAATCATCCCCGATGGTGTCATAAATCCATTCGCCTTTTGAAATCCTCTTTTTTACATCGTCATGAATCGTAGCCCGATGCAATGGAACTTGATGTAGGAAAATCAGCTTGTCCCCACTGCGATAAATTAAACTTAAACATTTTTCAACTTTGGAGTTTGAATGTTGGGCGTTGAAAGAAGCACCGACAATCTTAAAATTTGGAATCTGCATTACCCAGGGCGTGAATTCAACTTTTGAATAAACCTGGTTTGTGATTATGCTTGGGTCATCGGAGATTATCTCTGGTTTTACAAGTCCATTAGCAATTGAATCAAAATGGCTTAATATCCCTGAAACTTCTTTTGCTATTATCTCTTTTTGTGCCATCTTATTCTCGTAAACTGTTACGAGCACGAGAGAAAGCGATATCACGACAAGCGCAACCCCAACTGAAAAAGCAATTTCAAGCCAAGGTTTGACTTTCTGATTCGGTTCTGTTTTAAATTTTACACTTGATTCATAACCATCTTGGATTGTCCTGATTTGGGTGAGGATGTTTTGGACGAGTTCTTGAGGAATGTTAATCAGTTTTACTTTTGTTCTGATCAAATCTTTTGTCTTTTTTTCAAGTTCAAATTCAGTTCTGCAAGTTGCACAGCGCCATATGTGCTCTTCTGCTTCTCGTTTTGTTGTTTCATCAATTTGATTATCAACAAGGGCGCTTAACACTTCCCTTGTTTGCCTGCAGTCCATGGCAAGGCCAAAGTTTAATTTTTTAATCTTTATCAGGGTCTTTTAAATCATAATCCTCGGGCTTTCCTTTTATATATCCCTTACGTTTCGCAAATTCAAAAAGATTTTTCCGCAACATCTTTCTGCCTCTGTGAAGTCGTGATCTCACTGTTCCAATTGGAATATCAAGGAACTCGGCTATTTCTTCATAGCTTTGACCTTCAATATCAGCAAGTATAACAACTGTTCTAAATTCCTCTGGTAATTTTGCAAGCGCCTCTATAACTTCGTCTTCAAATATATTTTCAAAGATATGTTCTTGTAAGTCGGATGTTTCAAATGATTCATCTCTAACCGTTTCGTAGAAGTTTTGAACCTCATCGTAATCAACTTTACTTGGCTCTTTCGTCGCTTTACGATATTTATTGATGTAAGAATTTTTCATTATCTTAAACAACCACGCTTTTATGTTTGTTCCTGGTTCGTATTTATCCCAGAATCGGAACGCTTTAAGATAGGTTTCCTGTATTAGGTCTTTTGCGTCCTCTTCATTTCCCGTCATACGATATGCGAAGTTGTATAGAAATTGCATGTGTGGGAGTGCCTCAGCTTCAAATTCCTTTTGTCGTTTCAAGAGTTCCTCATCGCTTAGTTTCCTATCCTTTTTCTCCTGCTTTATGAATTCCTTTATTTTGTCTTTTAGCTTCATTTATCTCTGGGTTGGTTATTTTTGCTTGTTTAATTATAACAAAATTTGTTTTCATTATCAACACCCTTTGCCATTTTGATGCCTTGGGGGCGCTTAAGGTTGATTGTTATGTCTCCTTTGATTAAATTTAACTTACGATGAATAAATTTGTCCGTTACATAACTTTTTTGATTTTTCAATCAAAAATTTTTCCATTCAAGGGCTTTTTAAGAAAGGTCATGGAGTCAAAATTGCGCTCTGATTGTGTCTTCTGTCGCATAATTGAAGGGAAGGAAAAAGCTGAGATAATTTATGAGAATGAGCATGCTATTTCAATACTTGATGTAAATCCAGTCAATTTTGGACACGCTCTTGTAATCCCGAGAAATCATTATGAGGATTTTCTTCACCTTCCCGAGCGGGAATATGAGGCGATTTTAAAGGCAATTAAAATCGTCGCTCAAGGTATCGTCAACGGAATTGAACCTAAGCCGGAGGGTTTTAACATTTTGTCAAACAATGGATTTGTTGCAGGGCAGAGGATTTTCCATGTCCATTTTCATGTAATCCCGAGATATTTTGGAGACGGGTTGAAATTTAGACCAGTAATAAAGAGATACTCCAAGGGTGAGATGACAAAATACGCTGAACTTATAAGGCGTAAAATAAACGAAATTAAAAATTAGCGGAGGTAGAAAAAACATGCGTTATGAAAAATTAACTCCACCAACAGAGGGAGAAAAAATAACAATTAAAGATGGGAAACTTAATGTACCTGATAACCCAATAATTCCATTTATTGAAGGGGATGGGACTGGACCTGATATTTGGCGTGCAGCAAGGATGGTGTTTGACGCAGCAGTAGAGAAAGCGTATGGTGGGAAAAGAAAAGTGGTTTGGTTTGAGATTTATGCTGGGGAGAAAGCGAACAAAGTTTATGGGCGTGAAGTTTGGCTTCCCGATGATACGCTTGAAGCAATTAAAGAACACATCATCGCAATTAAAGGACCACTTACAACACCTGTTGGAGGTGGAATTAGAAGTTTAAATGTAACTTTAAGACAGGTTCTTGACCTTTACGCTTGCGTTAGACCCGTCAAGTATTATGAAGGTGTTCCAAGCCCGATGAAAAGACCGCAAGATGTTGATGTTGTAATTTTCAGGGAGAACACGGAGGATGTTTATGCTGGGATTGAATGGAAGATGGGTTCGCCCGAGGCGTTGAAGATGATTGAAATACTTGAGAAAGAGTTTGGGGTGCAGGTTCGTAAAGATTCCGGGATCGGTGTGAAGCCGATGTCTGAGTTTGGTTCAAAGAGACTTGTGAGAAAAGCGATAAAGTATGCAATTGAAAATGGGAGAAGGAGTGTGACTCTTGTCCACAAGGGGAATATAATGAAATTCACAGAGGGAGCTTTTCGTGAGTGGGGATATCAGGTTGCGCTTGAAGAGTTCAGGGAATATGTGATAACTGAAGAAGAACTCAACAAGGATTACGGTGGGAAACAACCTGATAGCAAGATTGTCATAAAGGATAGGATTGCTGATAATATGTTTCAGCAGTTGATAACTCGCCCAGCCGAGTATGATGTGATAGCTACGCCAAATTTAAATGGTGATTATCTATCTGACGCAGCTGCTGCTCTTGTTGGCGGGCTTGGGATCGCACCGGGCGGAAATATAAGTGATTTTTACGCTGTGTTTGAAGCAACGCACGGAACAGCTCCGAAATATGCAGGGCTTGATAAAGTTAACCCGGGCTCGGTTATACTTTCTGGAGTGATGATGTTTGAATACATAGGTTGGAAGGAAGTTGCGAGGTTGATTGAATACGGGATGCAAGAGACGATAAAGCAAAAGTTCGTAACTTATGATTTCGCAAGACAGATGGAAGGGGCAATTGAAGTTAAGACAAGCGAATTCGCACAAAAGATCGTTGAAAATATAATGAAATGTGACCTAAGTGAGGTCATTACAGCCAAGTAAAATTCGTGACGGAGATTGAATTGAAAGATATAATTTTGAGGGCTGAAAATATACATAAGATTTTTTCGCTTGGTAAAGATGTCAAATTACATGTGCTTAAAGGTATAAATCTTGAAGTTAAACGGGGCGAGATAATTTCAATAGTTGGTGCTTCCGGTGCAGGGAAGAGCACATTGCTTCATATTCTCGGCGCGCTTGATAGACCAAGCGACGGTCGTGTTTTCATTGACGGGATTGATATATTTAAAATGAGCGACTTTGAGCTCGCTAAATTCAGAAATCAAAAAATTGGTTTCGTATTTCAATTTCATCATCTTCTACCTGAGTTCACGGCGCTTGAAAATGTCGCTATGCCTGCGATGATAGGTGGTAAAAGTTTTAACGAAGCAAGGGAAAGAGCTTATGAACTGTTAAAAGAGGTTGGTCTTGCCGATAGAATCAATCATAAACCGTCTGAACTTTCAGGAGGCGAACAACAAAGGGTTGCGGTTGCAAGAGCTTTGATGAACTCCCCAGATATAGTGCTTGCGGATGAACCGTCAGGAAATCTTGACAGCAAAAATGCAGAGGCACTACACGAACTTATAATTGAACTTAACAGAAAGACAGGTCAAACATTTATAATAGCGACGCACAATGAAAAGCTCGCTGAAAAGTCGGATCGTATTGTTAAAATAGTTGATGGGAAAATTCAGGAAATAGTTGAGGCAGGTTAAATTTAAATCAAATAAAAAGGGTGAAAAAGATGAAGAAGGAAATCAAAATATTTCTGGCTGGGTTAACCGCTCTTGGCGTTGGGCTTGCTGTTGGCTATATGATAGCAAATTGGGTCATAAATGACTTGATGAAAGATATAATCGTTGACCTTGACGAGGAGGAAATCGCTGACGAACTACATCAGACGACCGAGAGTGTTGATTGAAACAAACTTCAAAAAATGAGGTGTTAAAGTTTGAGCTCGTTGCTGTTGATGGCAAAACTTCCGCCAGGGCTGGTTTAATTTACACCGACCACGGAATCATTGAAACACCTGTCTTTATGCCAGTTGGAACACAAGCAACTGTAAAAGCGGTTGAACAAAGAGAACTCATTGAAATTGGGGCTCAAATAATTCTTGGGAATGCCTATCATCTTTACCTCAGACCCGGAATTGAAGTGATACGAAAAGCAGGTGGTCTGCATAAGTTTATGAATTGGGAAAGAGCTATTTTAACCGATAGTGGTGGATTTCAAATTTTTAGCTTGGCTCAGTTCAGGAAAATCACAAAAGAGGGAGTAAGGTTTCAATCTCACATTGATGGCTCGTATCATTTCTTCACACCTGAAAGCGTAATTGAAATTCAGCGTGTCTTGGGCTCTGATATAATGATGTGTCTTGATGAATGCACACCTTATCCGTGTGACTTTGAATATGCTTTTAAATCAAATCAATTGACGATTGAGTGGGCTAAAAGAGCAAAGGAAAAATTTGAGAAGACAGAACCACTTTACGGACATTCGCAATTTCTTTTCGGAATCGTTCAAGGTAGCGTCTATCCCGAGATAAGAGCTAAAAGCGCTGAAGAACTTATTAAACTTGACTTTGACGGTTACGCTATCGGTGGGCTTGCGGTCGGAGAACCAGTTGATGTGATGTATCAGATAACTGAATTTACCGCATCGCTCCTTCCTGTTAATAAACCTCGCTATTTAATGGGGGTCGGAACACCTGAAAATATCATTGAATCAATCTCACGGGGGATTGATATGTTTGATTGTGTCATACCTACGAGAAATGGTAGAAATGCGACTTTATATACGAGAAATGGAAAATTCAGTATAAAAAACGCTGTCTATAAAGATGATTTCTCTCCAGTTGACCCGGAGTGCGATTGTTATACTTGCAAAAACTTCACGCGTGCCTACCTTAGACATCTTTTCAACGCCGATGAAATCCTTGCCCTTCAGCTTGCCTCAATCCATAATCTTGCATTTTATTTTTGGCTCGTCCAAGAAGCAAGAAGACATATAATTTCGGGGGATTTCGCAGAATGGAAAAATCATTTCCTCGTGCGATCGCAGAATAAGACTAACTCTAAAACTGATTGATTTTCAATCCTTTTTTATGACTTTAAAATTTTGTAAGTTATCAAAATTGGATTTATCTTTATTTTAAAATGTTAAACATAAAAGAGGGAAAACAATGGTTTCAGGGGAAATTTTTTCAGGCGTTAAAGTAGGGGAGCCATTTAAAGTTGCCGATGGCTTTTTCATCTATCCATTGATACTTGAGGAGAGCGAAAGTTCGGTGGAGTATGACTTACTTGAGGAAGCAATTCAAAAGGGATATGTCAAAGTTGATGAGAAAAAAGATGGAGCGGAGGTTTCAACGATTGTGGTAAATGTTAATGAGCCGAAGAATGTTTTGGTTGTTGAAGGTGAGGTTTTGGCTGGAGGGCTTCAAACAAGAACCGTTAACATTTCACTTTTGCTGACCCAAGGTGAAAATCCAATACCGGTCTCATGCGTTGAAAGAGGAAGATGGGGAAGATACAGAAATTATGAGATTGGGGATTTCTTGATTGATAGTAATTTGAGAGCAAAGAAGGTTGCAAGCGTTAAAGCAGATAGGATGTATCGCTCTAATCAAGGGGCGGTTTGGAATCATGTTTCAAATATGCTTTTTGAGATGGGAACTTTCTCATCAACGGAAAGCTACGAGGATTTGTTCGTTAAAAGTGGCGGTGAAATCAGAGAGAAGATAAAAGATATTAAGCCGGTTGATGGACAAATTGGTATGGTCGTCGTAATTAATGGGGAAGTTGTAGGTGTTGAGATGTTTGATAAACCGGAGACATGGGTGAAGCTTAGCGAAAAAATCCTTGGAAGTTATATGTTGACATGGTTTGTGAGCAATAAAAAGTCGGACATATCGGAGCAAATTAAAGATAAAGTTGAGGCGTTTTTGAAATCCATTGATGAAGTTGAACGCAGTGTAAATAAATCTCCTGTTGGAATTGGGGAGCACCATTTCATTAGTAAAGGGAATTTAGAGGGATTCGCCCTTGTGAAAGATGGCAAGGTTATTCATCTATTCGTTGGAGTCCAGAAGGGTTAACAATTTTTATGGTTTTCTACAGGAGAGCTCAATCCAGTTTCTTGCGAATGGATTTAAATTTGCGTCCTTTTCTTTTGCCTGTGATGTCACTTTTCTCACTGCGAATTTTAGCGCTTCGCTTTTCTGCTGAAGCGTGAATTTGTCAGTGTCTTCCATATCTATGAAGACACCGTATATAAATGCGTCATATTCGCTTATTGCGAGCATTGCCTTTTCGCTCAATTCAACCCTTACGCTTTCAATTTTGTCAACGACAAGACCTGAATTTTCAATTTTCATCCTGTAGTCCTCAACGGATAGTATTTCAAATGTTTGAGCGTTTTTATCCCTTTTTCTGCCAAGGTATTGGAAGGCGTAAAGTTTAAGCAAGCCCCAATATTTAACTGTATCCTGCGTGTATGATTCTTTCGTGAAGGTTGAATTAACGAAAAGTTTCCCATTGTGTTTTAATACGGTTGCAATAGCATTTAATGATTCTTGTTTTGCTTCATCGGTTGGGATTTCGTGTATCGCATTACAAAAATAAACAATGTCAACGCTTTCAGGGGGAATGAGGTTTAGAATTTCTTGTGCGTAACATTCATAAAATTCTATTTTTGTTTCGCCATATCCTTTTAATTTGTTTTTTGCTATTTGAATTGACGCTGGATTTGGGTCAATGCCAATGATTTTGCATTTCGCTCCGTTCACTTTTTTAAGCAAGATTGATGTCACAAGACCAGTTCCACAAGCGATGTCAAGTATAGTTGGTTCGTTTTCAATTATTTCGTTCGGAAATGTTTTATCAATGAATTTTTCATTGACTTCTTGATATTCTTTTTGTTCGCTGAAGAGATCAAAGTTGAAAAATTCTCTCTCTTCTTGTGTTGTTTGAAATTGCGACCTTGGGTTTTGCATTTTTTATACCTATTTAGATTTTTATCTTATCAGGGCGTTGAGCTGGTTTTTGAAGCAGTTTGCCCTTTTTCAATGATAATAAATTTTTTAGAGTTTAGCAAGAGGGAAAGGAGATTTTTTGGTGAATTTTTTTGTTCCATCTCTCCATCCCAGAAGAGTGTTAAGGTTAGTGGGAATTTTTTTAAGTTGCAGAAAATTTTAAGAAATCCCTTGACAAATACAGGGAATTTTTTTATCTTTGATGTAGGAATTGGAGGAATATGTTTTCGTGCTTCTGTTTGATTTTTTAGCTTGAGCGATTGTTAAGGCAAGGGCTAAGAGTGGGGAAGGGAGTAAAAACAAAAATAAATTTTGGAGGAATAAGCCATGAGGAAATTTTTATTTGTTTTAGGGGTTGTTTTAATTGCGGTTTTAACCGCAAATGCACAAGTCAGCCCTGATTACATTTTTGGAAATAATATGGGGAACGGATGGAGCTGGACGGCAGGAACGCAAGGTACAGCGAGTTTAGGTGGTTCTTTTAAATGGCAATTTCAGGCAAATGCAAATGGAAATCAATATTTTAAATTTGGTGAAACTTCGAGCCCTGATGATGGTCAGGGTTTTTGGTATGTGGGTTCTGGTGGTGATGTTCAGTATCCGGG
>NZ_FAOO01000019.1 GCF_900070205.1 Candidatus Thermokryptus mobilis
ATTTTATGGATTTCAATTAACTTTTTGAAAAAACATCTCAGCGCTTATGACTGATAAAAACTCGCTTCAAAATGTCTTCGTTGAAAAAAAAGCAAAGCAAAATTATGTCCGTGAGATGTTTGACGCAATTGCATATAGGTATGATTTTTTAAATCATCTTTTGAGCTTTGGGCTTGATTTTTATTGGCGATGGTTTGCGATTCGTAAGCTTGATCTAAAGGGTGGTGAAAAAATAATTGACACCGCTTGTGGAACTGGCGACTTTTCAATAATGGCTTCCAAAAGAAATCCGTCAATGATTTTCGGCGTTGATGTGTCTTTAAATATGCTTAAGATTTTTCGTCAAAAGGCGATGAAAAAAGGAATAAAGAAAATACATCTTGTCTGTGCTTCAGCTGAAAATTTGCCTTTTAAAAGCGAAGTGTTTGATGTTTGTCTTGTTGCTTTTGGAGTTAGAAATTTCTCCGATCTTGAAACAGGGCTTAGGGAAATTCACAGAGTGTTGAAAAACGGCGGGAAAATCGCTGTGCTTGAATTTTCTATGCCGAAACAACCATTTAAATTGTTTTATCTTTTTTACTTCCGAAGAATTCTCCCCTTTATCGGGAAACTTTTTTCAAAACATGAAAACGCTTACACTTACCTTCCTGAATCGGTTTTGAGATTCCCAGAGGGTGAGGAATTTGCAAAAATTTTAAATAATTGTGGATTTAAGCGAATTGAAATCCATCGCCTGACATTTGGCATCGTAACATTATATATCGGGGTCAAAAATTGATTTTTTAAGTTCAAAGAGTTAAATTTCAAATCAGAATTCCAAAGAAAAAGGAAACTTTATTGCGATTTTTCAAAAAAAGCAAGGGTGACGAGAGTGTGAGTGACTCATCATCAAAGGTCTCGTTGAAGTTATCCACGGATAGAAAAATTCAAGAGGAGCTAAAGAGAAGTGGAGAAATTCCAACGCATATAGCAATTATAATGGACGGTAACGGGAGATGGGCTAAAAGGAGAGGGCTTCCGAGAGTTGCTGGACATAGAGAAGGTGTTAAGTCAGTTCGTGATGTCGTTGAGGCATGTGCTCAACTTGGGGTTAAATATCTCACTTTGTTTGCTTTCTCAACTGAGAATTGGCGAAGACCTAAAGAGGAAATTGACACACTGATGAAGCTTCTAATAAGGACGCTTCGCTCTGAGACGGAAAAACTTCATAAAAATGACATCAAACTCATGGCAATTGGTGATATTGATTCTCTTCCGAAGGAAGTTCGTCAAGAATTAAGGGAGGCGATGGAGAAGACAAAAAATAATAAAAGAATGGTTCTGAATTTGGCGTTAAGTTATAGTGGAAGATGGGAGATAATTGAAGCGGTGAAAGAGATCGCAAAGGATGTGAAGAGAGGTAAAATTAAAGTTGAGGAAATAGATGATAAACTTTTTTCAAGTTATCTTAATACAGCTGGAATTCCAGACCCCGACCTTTTGATTAGAACGAGTGGCGAGCTTAGAATAAGTAATTTTTTACTTTGGCAGATCGCATATACTGAACTTTACATCACTGATTGTCTTTGGCCTGATTTTAGGAGAAAGCATTTATATGAAGCGATACGAGATTATCAGCGAAGAGAAAGAAGGTTTGGGATGATAAGTGAACAGATAAAAAAGAAAGGTTTGAACGGGAATGCGTAAATTTTTGATTTTACTTTTCACCCTCGTTTTAAGTTTATATTCGCAAAATCAAGAGGTTTATAAAATACTTGGAATATCTGTTGAGGGTAATGTTGTCGCTCAACCGTCGGTGATAATAGCAAATTCGGGATTAAAAGTTGGGGACGAGATAAGTTTTACAAGGGTTGGGAATAGTATAATCGCTGGGGATAAGATAAGGAACGCGATAAAGCAGCTTTGGGCTTTAAGGATTTTCAAGGATGTAAGGATTGAAATTGAAAATCAAGTTGGAGATGGGGTTTATCTTTTAATTAAAGTTGAGGAATACCCACGGCTTGATGATATAATAATTGAGGGGAATAAGGCGATTTCAGCGAAGGATATAAAGAACAAAATTAATCTTGTAAGGGGGCAAGTTATAGCGGAAAATAGATTGACATCCGTAAGGAATGAGATAAAGAAGGCATATGAAGAAAAGGGTTATTTCCTTGCTGATGTTAATTTTGAGGTGATACCGACGAAAGAGGGAAGGGCTAATTTAAAGTTAAAGATAAACGAGGGGAAAAAAGTTTCTGTAAGGAAGATAATTTTTGATGGTAATGTTAAGGTTAAAGATGGGGATTTAAAGGGGGCGATGAAGGATACGAAGGAAAAAAGATGGTGGATGTTTTGGAGGACAGCGAAGTTTGAGAGGAAAAAGTTTGAGGAGGATAAAAAGAAGTTAATTGAGTATTACAGGAAAAAGGGTTTTAAAGATGCCACGATTCTCTATGATTCCGTTTATACTGATGAAAAAAAAGAGGGGCTTTATATAACGATAAAGCTTCACGAAGGACCGCAATACAAAGTGAGAAATATAACTTGGGAAGGGAATACAGTTTTTGATGACAAGGTTTTAACTGAGCGACTTGATTTCAAGCCTGGGGATATTTATAACCGTGAGAAGTTTGAGAAAAATTTGTATGGGAACGATCAACAAACCGATGTCGCATCACTTTATCTTGATAATGGTTATTTAACGATGAACATGCAGCCGGAAGAAGTTAAAGTTGGTGAGGATACGATTGATATCATAATCCATGTTTATGAGGGAAAACAATTTAGGATCAGAAGGGTTGAGATAAAAGGGAATACCAAAACGAAGGATAGGGTGATAAGAAGGGAACTTTACACTGTGCCTGGTAAATTTTTCAGTAGAAGTGACATCATAAGAAGCATAAGGAATCTTGCTGTTTTGAATTACTTTAACCCGGAGAAATTGAAGCCGGATTATAAGATGGTTAGCGATTCAACGGTTGATTTGACTTATGAGGTGGAGGAAAAGTCAAGCGATACTTTCAATGCATCAGTCGGTTATAGCGCTTTTGGTTTACTTGGAAGTATAGGTGTTACCTTCAATAACTTTTCAATTTCTGAGCCATGGCGTGGCGGGGATGGACAAATGCTTAATTTTGAATGGGTTTTTGGAAGATATGATTACAGGACCTTTAGCCTTGGTTTTAGAGAACCTTGGTTTAAAGATACACCGACTTCAATTGGATTTAACATTGTTGATACAAGGTATGCTTTTACTTATGACCTAAGACAAACAGGGGGGTCGGTAAATTTAGGTAGAAGATTGAGATGGCCAGATGATTATTTCAGGGTGGATTATATGTTTAGATTTCAACTTTATAATGTTAGTGGAACAGGTGGATATTATAGGGAGGGCAAGTGGAGTCAGTTTAGTTTTACGCAAGTTATCTCAAGAAACAGCATAGACAATCCAATTTTCCCGACCATTGGTTCAAACTTTTCTCTCTCAACTGAGATTTCAGGTGGTCCGATACTTCCTGGTAATACTGATTATTTCAAAATTTATTTGAGTTCGGAGTGGTTTAGTAGGGTTTTTAATTGGAGCAAGCTTGTCTGGTATAATTCATTTGATTGGGGTTATGTGGATGGTTTTTATCGTGGTGCATTTATTCCGCCTATTGAGATGTTTTCAATGGGTGGGACTGGACTTGGTTATATAGCTGTTATACCTTTGCGAGGATATGAAGATATGTCAATTGGGACAACACCAAGTCGTGTGCCTGAGGGGAAAATTTTAATGAAATACACAACTGAGTTAAGATTTGGTGTCACTATGAATCCAATGCCAATTTACTTGCTTCTGTTTGCTGAAGCGGGAAACGCTTGGGCTAGGACAAGACAGGTTAATCTATTTGATTTGAAAAGGTCAATTGGTTTTGGTGTTCGTTTGCATATGCAGCCGATCGGATTGATTGGATTTGATTACGGTTATGGCTTTGATGATGTATTTCCTAAAGATGGAAAGCCGGATGGGTGGCACTTTCATTTCCAATTTGGGAGAGGTTTTTAATTCAAAAACTAAACTATGGAGAAATGATGAGGAAAAACTTTTTCGTCTTAGCATTAATTTTATTTTTCACTTCCGCTGTATTTGCTCAACAAGCAACGATAAGAATTGGTTATGTTGATTCCGGAGTTATACTCCAGCAACTTCCAGAAGCGCAGAAAATACAGAGGGAACTTGATAACCTTTTGCAGAAATATCAAAGTGAACTTGACAAGATGGTCAAGACATACCAGAGCAAACTTGATGAGTATCAGAAGAAAGAGGCGATGTTGAATCCGCAAGCAAAGGAAAGTATGCAGAGGGAAATAATGGAACTTGAACAGAAAATTTTTGAATACAGGAATCAAAAGCTCGGACCTCAAGGTGAGTTTGAACAGGAAAGAGAAAAGCGTCTTAAACCCTTAAGGGATAAGATAATTGATGCCATTGAGGAAGTTGCAAGGGAAGAGAAGTTAAATTTCGTTTTTGACAAGGCGGGGGATGTGATATTGCTTTACGCTGATAAGCAGTTTGATATAACTTTCAAAGTACTTGACAAATTAACAAGAGGGAGTAAATCTAAATGAAAAGATTTCTTCTGTTATTTGTTCTTGTGCTTTCATTGCCTTTATTTTCACAGGTGAAGGTGGGTTATGTTGATTCAGAAACGATAATGAAACAGCTTCCCGAGGCTCAGGAGGCGCAAAGGAAAATTGATGCACTTGTTCAACAATGGCAAGATGAACTCCAAAGGATGAAAGACGAATGGAAATCAAAATATGACGAGTATGAGAGGAGAAAACTTATATTGACGGATGAAGCGAGAGCGCAAATGGAAAGGGAACTTTCCGAGCTTGACAGAAAAATAGCCGAGTTTCAAATGCAAAAATTCGGTCCGGATGGTGAACTTTACCGGAAACAAGATGAGTTGATTAAACCGGTGCAGAGTAAAATTTTCAACGCAATAAAAGAAGTCGCACTTGAAGAGGGTTTTGATTTCGTTTTTGATAAAAGTGGAGAGATTTTGCTTTTGTACGCAAACGAAAAATATGACCTTACACAGAAAGTCCTAAATAAACTTTTGCAATTGCGATGAAATTGAAGGAAATCGCAAGTTATTTAAACTGTGAAATTGTGGGTGACGCTGATGTTGAAATTAATAAAGTTTCAGAAATTCAAAATGCCAGTAAAGGTGATATTACTTTCATAGCTAATCCCAAATATGAAAAGTTTTTTGAGACGACGAAAGCTTCGGCGGTTATAGTTGCGAAAAATTTTCAAAGGAGAAGGGATGATTTATCTTTGCTCCTCGTGGATGATCCGTATTATGCATTTGTGAAGGTGTTAAAAATTTTGAATCCGCCGTTGGAACTGCTTCCTCCTGGGATACATCAAACAGCGGTGGTTTCAAAAACGGCTGTTTTAGGTAAAAATGTTCGTATAGGTGCAAATGTCGTAATCGGTGAAAGGGTTAAAATCGGGGATAATTCAGTTATAATGCACGGGGTCGTCATCGGTGATGATGTTGAAATTGGTGGTGATGTCTTGATCTATCCAAATGTTACGGTTTATCATAAATGCAAAATTGGCAATCGTGTTATAATTCACTCTGGAACCGTGATTGGAAGTGATGGTTTTGGATTTGCCCCCAGACCTGACGGGACATATGAGAAAATCCCTCAGGTTGGTATAGTCGTGATTGAAGATGATGTTGAAATTGGTTCAAATTGTTCAATTGATCGTGCTACGCTTGGAGAGACGATTATAAAGCGAGGTGCTAAACTTGACAATTTAATTCAGATAGCTCACAATGTCGTAATAGGAGAGAATACAGTTATTGCTGCTCAGACGGGTATTGCTGGTAGCACAAGGATTGGAAAAAATTGTGTACTTGCCGGTCAAGTTGGCATTGTGGGTCATATAGAGATTGCTGACAGGACGACGATAGCAGCTCAATCAGGTGTTTCAAAATCAATAACCGAACCTGGAAAAGTTTATTTCGGATACCCAGCGCGTGAACATTCGCTTGCTTTAAGGATTGAGGGAGCGATAAGGCAGCTTCCGGAATTAATAAAGGAGTTTCGTGAATTAAAAACTAAAATTGAAAAATTAGTTTTGGGAGGTTGAAGATGTTAGTTCAGCAACAGACGATAAAAAAGCCGGTTTCTTTATCCGGGGTTGGTTTACACACAGGACAAAGGTGCACTATAACTTTTAAACCCGCACCGTCAAATTTTGGGATAAGGTTTAAAAGAATTGATCTCGGCGGTTCACCTGAAATTCCAGCACTTGTTGAATATGTGGTTGATGTCAGTCGTGGGACTACGCTTGGAATAGGTGAAGTTAGGGTCCACACCGTTGAGCATGTCCTTGCTGCTATAGCGGGGCTTCAAATTGATAATATATTGATTGAGCTTGATTCAATTGAGCCACCTGTTGGTGATGGCAGTGCGAAACCTTTTGTTGATGCTTTGCTTGAAGCTGGAATTGAAAAACAAGACGAGCCCAAAGATTATCTTATAATTGATCAAGCGATTCTTTATTCGGATGAAAGCAAAGGGGTTGACAT
Organism: Candidatus Thermokryptus mobilis; assembly: GCF_900070205.1. NCBI lineage: Bacteria > Pseudomonadati > Candidatus Kryptoniota > Candidatus Thermokryptus > Candidatus Thermokryptus mobilis. The sequence continues at coordinate 6,576 of NZ_FAOO01000019.1, forward strand.
CGCTGCTTTGCCATTGGATGATTTCAGGATAACGATTATGATTGATTATAAAAATCCAGCGCTTGGAAGCCAACACACCGGTTTATTTTCGCTTGAGAAAGAATTTGTCACAGAGTTTGCCCCGGCAAGGACATTTTGTTTCCTACACGAAGTTGAAATGCTTTACGAGCAGGGATTAATACGCGGTGGGAATCTTGATAATGCAATTGTGATTGTTGACAGGGAATTGTCGCGGGAGGAGATAGATAGATTGAGCAGGAAGTTTGGTTTAAATGAAGTTGTTTTTCTTGGTAGCAATGGTATTTTGAATAACAAACCACTTCGCTTTAAGAACGAGCCAGCAAGACATAAGCTTCTTGATTTACTTGGCGACCTTGCTCTTGTCGGGGCGCCGATGAGGGCTCAAATCCTTGCAGCAAGACCCGGGCATGCAAGCAATATTGAATTTGTGAGGAAGATAAGAAAACTTTATCTCCAGAAGAAGCTTGTAAAGAAGTATCAATTTGAGAAAAAGGAAGGGATTGTATTTGACATAAACGCAATTCAAAGAATTTTGCCACATAGGTATCCTTTTCTTTTCGTTGATAAAATAGTTGACTTTAAGATGGGTGAAAAGATAATCGGGGTGAAAAATGTCACGGGGAATGAATTTTTCTTTCAAGGACATTTCCCAGGGCATCCGATAATGCCTGGTGTTTTGATAATTGAAGGAATGGCTCAAACGGGCGGAATTTTGCTTTTGAATGGAGAGGAATCAATGGAAAATAGATATGTTTATTTCATGGCTATAAAAAATGCAAAGTTTAGGCGACCTGTTTTCCCTGGTGATACCTTGATATATGAAGTGGAGATGGTTGAAAGAAGAAGTAAGTATTGCACGATGTATGGTCGTGCCTATGTAGACAGCAAGCTTGTCGCAGAAGCTGAGATGATGGCTGCTATTGTTACAAAACCAGAATTTACATCAAATGAACAAACGATTGAAAAGGATTCATGAGCACATTTATTGATCCGAGGGCGGTTGTAAGCCCTTACGCAAAAATCGGGGAGAATGTAAAAATTGGTCCTTTCACAGTGATTGAAGACGATGTTATTATCGGGGATGGGACGGAAATAGGTTCAAATGTTTTTATAGGTAACGGGACGAGGATAGGGAAAAATTGCAAGATTTTTCATGGTGCATCCGTCGGTTCAATACCTCAGGACTTGAAGTTTAAGGGTGAAGATACAACGCTTGAGATAGGTGACAACACAATTATTCGTGAGTTTTGCACACTTAACAGAGGGACAGCACACTCTGGAAAGACAGTTATAGGAAGTAATTGCCTATTGATGGCTTATGTCCATGTGGCGCACGATTGCGTTATAGGGAACAATGTCATAATGGCTAATGCTGTAAACCTCGCAGGTCATGTAACGGTTGAAGATTATGTTATAATCGGTGGGCTTGTCCCGGTGCATCAATTCGTTCGGATTGGTCAACATTCAATAGTTGGAGGCGGATGGAGGGTCCCCAAAGATGTCCCACCTTATATAATGGCTGCGAGAGAACCGTTGAGATTTGAAGGGCTTAACATTGTCGGATTGAAAAGGAGAAATTTCCCAAAGGAGACAATTGAAAGGATTGAAAATGCTTATAGGGTAATTTATCAATCAAATCTCAATGTCTCACAAGCTTTGAAGAAGTTGAAAGATGAATTTGAACCAACACCTGAGATTCAAAACATCATTAATTTCATTGAGACAAGTCAGCGTGGAATTATAAGAGGACCTTATGACTGAAAAGTGGCTTTTTTTAAACACTGGCTTTAAGCCTGGAGATTTCAATATGAAATTTGACGAGTTTTTGGTTGATTTATTTTCAAAGGGGGAGATTCCACCTGTGTTAAGAGTTTACGGTTGGAAGCCGTATGCGATTTCAATCGGATATAATCAAAACATTGAAATTTTTGACATTGAAAAGATAAAAAGTTTTGGCTTTGACATAGTCCGAAGACCGACTGGGGGGAGGGCGATACTTCACGCCGAGGAATTAACATATTCCGTTGTGATGAACTCAAAAGGGAAAAGCGTGATTGAAATTTATAACCTTATAAGTGAAGCAATAGTTTCGGGGTTAAATCTCCTCGGTGTGGAAGTTGAACTTGAAATCTCAATGCCTGACTTTGTAAAATCCTATAAAGATTATCGCTCAATCCCGTGCTTTGCTATAACCTCAAAGTATGAAGTGAAATATAAAGGTCGCAAGCTTGTCGGAAGTGCACAGAGAAGATACGGTGATGTCGTTTTACAACACGGTTCAATTTTGATCGGTGATTTTCACAAGAAATTGCCGGAGTTTTTAAAAACAGATAAAGTTGAAATAATTGAAGAGATTAAGGGCGAAATTGAAAATAAGACGATTTGCCTTAACGAGATACTTGGTCGTGATGTGAGTTTTGATGAGGTCGCGGATGTGTTGCGAAGCGGGTTTGAAATGAGATTCGGTGCAAAGTTTGATAAAAAAGATTTTTTAAGCATATGAAGAAAGTTACGACCAAGAAATTACTTGAAATGAAGGAACGGGGTGAGAAAATAGCAATGCTGACAGCTTATGATTTTTTGATCGCAAAGTTACTTGATGAGGCAGGGATTGATGTCATACTTGTTGGTGATTCACTTGGGAATGTCTTCCAAGGACATGCGACGACATTGCCAGTGACGCTTGATGATATGATTTATCACACAAAGGCGGTTTGTAGGGGGGTTAAAAGAGCAATGGTCATCGTTGATATGCCATTTCTTTCTTATCAAGTTAGCATTGAGGAGGCGGTGAAAAATTGCGGTAGAGTTTTGAAAGAGACATGTGCAGAAGGCGTGAAGCTTGAGGGGGGAAGTGAAATAATTGAAGTTGTGAGCAAATTGACATCAATTGGAATCCCTGTTATGGGTCATCTCGGCTTGACACCACAGAGCATCCATAAGTTTGGTGGTTATGATGTTAGAGGTGTGGATGAGAGCGAGGCGAAAAAAATTTTAAATGATGCGATTGAACTTGAGAAAGCTGGTGCTTTTGCAATCGTGCTTGAAAAAATACCAGCTGAACTGGCGAAAAGGGTGACAGAGTCCGTCAAAATCCCAACCATTGGGATCGGAGCTGGTCCGCATTGCGATGGACAAGTTCTGGTGGTTTATGATATGCTTGGACTTTTTGAGGAGTTTAAGCCGAAATTTGTGCGAAGATATGCTGAACTTGCAAAAGTTATAAAAAGTGCGTTTGAAAATTATATCGCAGATGTCAAAAGTGGAAAATTCCCCGCCGAGGGCGAGTTTTATTGAAATGGAACTTATATTCTCAATTTTTTTGTTATATCCTTGTGAGAAAATTCAAAGATTAAGGCGAAAGTGAAAAGGTTTATCAACATAGTTGTGCTACTTGTTTTTCTGCTTGGGACGATTCCTTACTCCGTTATTTTAAAGGATTGCAAGATATTTGATATGGAAGACCTCCAAATGACATGTTATTGTGAGGCGGGTTTAGATGGGGGAGTTTATTTTAACAGCATTGAAAATCTTTGTTGCGAGACAAAAACATTTGAGAAAGGAAAGGTTAATGAATTTTCAATCTCAAAAGATGAAGTAGTCAAGGTAATTTCCACAAGTTTTATCCCTTCCGATTTTCTTCCAAAGTTTGAGCGTCCTATCAACTTTTCACTCTTTTATAGCTTCAAACCACTGCTGGGGTTAAAAATACCTTTGATGAATTGTTCCCTCCTCATTTAAAAATGTCCGCTTTTTCTTTTTAACTTATTTTTATTTTGCTTTAAAACAAATTCCGCTAAATAATTATGCGTTTAACCATCGGTGTTTTGGTCCTTATATTTTCATACTTTGCCTTTTCGCAGACGCTTGACGATTACATAAATCTGGCGCTTGAAAATAACCCAGAATTGAAATCTTACAAATTTCAAGTTGATGCATTAGAGAGAAGGATTAAACAGGTTGGCACACCATCTGACCCAATGTTGATGCTTGGGGTAGCAAACTTGCCGACGAATTTAAGCTTTGCGATGGATATGATGACGATGAAAGAAATTGGGATAAAACAAATGCTTATGTATCCGGGGAAGTATTCATTGATGAGTAAGATGGCGCAGAAGGATTATGAGATAGCAAGGGAAGTTTATGAGTTGAAGCGAATTGAGATGATCGCTGAGATTAAAATGCTTTATTTTGAGATTTATTATATGACAAGAGCAATTGAGATCACGAAAAGGTCAATAGATTTGCTTAGGGACTTTGTTAAGATAACATCAACTAGGTTTGCAACCGGGCAGGGGATTCAACAGGATGTTTTGAAAGCACAAGTTGAGCTTTCAAAGATGACGGATGAACTCATCCGTATGGAAAGAAAGAGAAAAGACCTTATAGCGAGGTTCAATGCCTTACTTTACAGGAAGCCGATGGATTCGGTTTATGTTCCCGAAGAGTTAAAATTGGTTGAGTTTTCCTTAGCCTATAATGAGATTGAAAGGATTGCATTTGAGAATAATCCTATGGTGATTGCGATGAGGAAGATGGTTGAGAAAGATAGGTTTATGAACGAGTTTGCAAGGAAAGAGTTGATACCTGATTTTGAGATCAGATTTTCATATGGTCAGCGTTCTGCGATTGAGCCGACAGGCGTTAAGGCGCTTGATATGTTAAGTTTTTCAATAGGGTTAAATTTACCTGTCTTTTTCTGGAGGAAGCAAAATTTAAAGGTTGAGGAGACAGCGATAGCTATAATGCAATCTGAGGCGAAGTTTTTATCCGTTAGAAACGAGATATCAAGGATGATCCAAGAAGCGCTCAATGAAATTGAGGAGAAAGCAAAGCTAATTGACCTTTACAAGAATGGTCTAATACCGCAGGCGACACAAAATTTAAACATTGGGCTTGTCGGTTATCAAGTTGGAAAAATTGACTTTATGACGCTTGTTGATAATTTCATGTCCCTTTACAAATATCAAATTCAGTATGAGAAAGTTTTCTCCGAATATCACGGCAAACTTGCTGAAATTGAAAAGCTGATTGGGAAAAGGATTTTTTAAAACAAAATGGAAATTTCAAAATGAAGTTTAAGTTGATGTTAACAGTTATTTTCATCGCACTTATTTCATCAATTGGTGGTTACTTGATTGGGAAAAAATTTCCAGGTAGAGAAGAAGGGCAATCAAAAACAGCAATTTTAAAATCGGAGAAAAAAATTCTTTACTATAAAGACCCGATGCATCCTTGGATAACGAGTGATAAGCCGGGGAAAGCACCGGATTGTGGTATGGACCTTGTCCCGGTTTACGAGGGAGAGGAGGAAGTAGAGGAGGGGGTAGTGAGGATTGACCCGGCTGTGGTTCAAAATATAGGTGTTAAAATTGAGCCAGTTAAGAGGATGAAGCTTACAAAGACGATAAGAACGATAGGCAGAGTTGATTATAATGAAAGGAAAATTGCTATGCTCACGACGAAGGTTTCCGGTTGGATTGAAAAGCTCTATGTTGATTATACTGGCAAGTTTGTCAGAAAGGGTGAGCCATTGTTTGAAATTTACAGCCCAGAGCTTGTAACTGCGCAAGAGGAATATCTCCAAGCGATAAATTACAAGCAAAGTGTCTCAAAGAGCAATGACCCGAATATAATTGAAGGTGCGAATCAACTTGTTGAAAGTGCAAAGAAGCGACTTCTTTACTGGGATATAACTGAGGAACAAATAACAGAACTTGAAAAAACGAAGCAGATTCGTAAGACATTGACGCTCTATTCCCCTGTTGACGGTGTAGTTGTTGAGAAAAATATCTTTCTTGGGATGAAAATTTCGCCAGGTATGAACTTGATGAAAATTGCTGATTTATCAAGCGTGTGGATTTATGCTGATATTTATCAATATGAGTTGCCTTGGGTCAAAGTTGGGGAAGATGCAGAGGTTGAGATTTCTTATATCCCGGGGAAAATTTTGATGGGCAAGGTAGTATATGTTTATCCGTTCCTTCAGCCGGAGACGAAAACTGTGAAGGTGCGACTTGAATTTGAAAACCCGGGTTATCTTCTGAAACCAGATATGTATGTAAATGTTAACATAAAATCAAAGGTTGCAATTGATGCTCTCGTTGTCCCGGAGCAGTCGGTTATAAGGACAGGGACCCGTGATATTGTTGTCGTGGCGCTTGGAGGAGGAAGGTTTAAATCAGTTGAGGTAAAGCTTGGTGTCCTTGCTGATGGTTATTATCAAGTCCTTGATGGTCTTCGTGAAAATGAGAACATAGTGATATCATCTCATTTCCTCATTGACTCCGAAAGCAATCTTAAGTCCGCACTCGCTCAATTGACACATCAACATGGTAGCTCAATGCTCCCAGAGGAGGGCAAACCGGATGGAAAAACGGAGGAGCATAAGGATCATAATATGGAGCATGAAAATCATATGGAAAAAGATAGTAAAGTAAAACAAGAAACTGTTGGAGAAGTTATTGACCCTGTTTGCGGGATGGAAGTTGAGCCGGATGAGGAACTTTCTTTCGTTTATAAGGGCAAAAAGTATTACTTCTGCATGAAGTCTGATATGGAGAAGTTCAAGGCAAATCCAGAGAAATATCTTAAACAAAAATAAAAGTTTTAGTTCAAATGCTTCAAAGAATAATTGAGTGGTCAGTAAACAATAAGTTTATCGTCGTGATAACCGTCATCTTCGCAATACTTGCGGGGATTTACTCAATTCAGACAATTCCGATAGATGCGATTCCTGATTTAAGTGATGTTCAGGTGATAATTTACACTCAGTATCCGGGGCAATCGCCTGAGATTGTTGAACAACAGATTACATACCCGCTTACGACTGCAATGGTTTCCGTTCCGAAGTCAAAGGTTGTGCGTGGGTATTCATTTTTTGGTTTTTCGCTTGTCTATGTGATTTTTGAGGATGGGACAGACCTTTATTGGGCGAGAAGTCGTGTGCTTGAGTATTTAAACTATGCAATGAATAAACTACCTAAGGGAGTTGTTCCAGCGCTTGGTCCAGATGCAACTGGTGTTGGATGGGTTTATATGTATGCTCTTGTATCGGATAAAAGGGATTTAAGCGAGCTTCGTTCAATTCAGGATTGGTATCTCAGGTATGCACTCACAAGCGTTGAAGGCGTGAGTGAGGTTGCAAGCATCGGTGGATATGTGAAAAATTACAGGATAACAATTGATCCGAATAAGCTCCTTGCTTACAACATACCGCTAAGTCAGGTGGTGATGGCGATTAAGCGAAGTAATAATGATGTCGGTGGTGAGGTAATAGAGATGGGTGAGATGGAGTATATGATTCGCGGGCTTGGATACATAAAGACAATTGAAGACATAAAGAAAATCCCAGTTGGGGTAAGTACATCTTCTGAGAAAATGGCAAAGGTTATGACACAAGCTCCTATGGCTGAGATGTCTGGAATTGGTATGGGAAGCGCAAATATGGGTTCGGAAATGCTTTCTTCACATGAGATAGTTTCACGGAATAGAATTTTTGGTGCCGGGACGCCGATTTATCTTGGTGATATAGCTACGATTTCTATTGAACCGATGATGAGGCGGGGAATTGCAGAGCTTAACGGTGAGGGTGAAGTTGTAGGTGGAATAATAGTGATGAGGCATGGTGAAAATGCTTTAAAAGTTATTGAAGGGGTGAAGAGAAAACTTGAAGAGTTGAAATCAGGATTGCCTGATGATGTTAAAATCATAACCGTTTATGATAGGTCTGAGCTGATTAAAAGGTCAATTGCAACTTTAAGAGAGAAACTGATTGAGGAGTCACTCATTGTTGCCCTTGTTTGTTTTTTGTTCTTATTTCATTTTACAAGTGGATTTGTAGCTATTTTCACGCTTCCGACGGCGATTTTGATTTCCTTTATCATAATGAAAATTCAGGGGATAAATGCTAACATAATGTCGCTTGGCGGTATCGCAGTTGCAATTGGCACTATGGTTGATGCTGCGATAATTATGATTGAAAATGCGCACAAACATCTTGAGCGTGATTCTGGCAAGAAAGACCACTGGAAGATAATACTTGACGCTTCAAAGGAGGTTGGTCCATCGCTTTTTTACTCTCTGCTCGTTATCACAGTTTCATTCCTTCCGGTCTTTGCACTTGAAGCACAGGAGGGGCGATTGTTCAAGCCACTTGCTTATACAAAGACATATTCAATGGCTGCAGCTGCAATTTTATCAATCACGATTGTCCCAATTCTGATGGGATATCTCATCAGGGGGAAGATTCCACCTGAGGAGAGAAATCCCATAAATAGATTTTTGATGAAGATTTATCATCCCGTTTTACATTTTGCTTTGAGGTTCAAGTGGCTTGTTATAGTGGCGACAGTGTTAATTCTTGCGTTGACTTATATTCCTTATTCAAAAATTGGTTCGGAATTTATGCCCCCGTTATGGGAAGGCGATCTTCTTTATATGCCGACGACTTTGCCTGGTATTTCAATCACGAAGGCGAGAGAAATTTTACAGCAGACGGATAAAATTATAAAGCAATTTCCTGAGGTTCATCATGTCTTCGGTAAAATTGGGAGGGCTGAGACAGCAACCGACCCGGCTGGTCTTGATATGATTGAGACAACAATAATGTTGAAGCCAGAAAAAGAATGGCGACCGGGGATGACACCTGAAAAACTTGTAAAAGAGATGGATAAAGCACTTCAAATCCCGGGTTTGTCAAATGCCTGGACTATGCCTATAAAAACTAGAATTGATATGCTTTCAACTGGGATAAGAACACCGGTAGGAATAAAGGTTGCCGGTCCAGATCTGAAAACACTTGAAGAGATAGGGAAAGAAATTGAAGCGGTGATAAGAAAAGTTCCTGGAACGGTTTCAGCTTATTCAGAAAGGATACTTGGTGGGAATTATGTTGACTTTAAAATCAAAAGAGAGGAGGCGGCAAGATATGGTTTAACTGTTGGAGATGTTCAAGATGTTATTATGACTGCAATTGGTGGGATGGAAATTACTACAACTGTTGAAGGGCTTGAACGTTATCCTGTTAGTATAAGGTATCCGAGAGAGTTAAGGGATAATATTGAGAATTTGAAACGAATTCTCGTTCCAACTCCAACAGGGGCGCAAGTTCCTTTAACTCAACTTGCAGATATTGAAATTAAAAAAGGTCCAATGGTAATCAGAAGCGAGGACACGAGACCAAATGTTTGGATCTATGTTGATTTTAGGGATTACGATGTCGGGACTTATGTGAGAATGGCACAACAGGCGGTAAAGGAAAATGTCAAACTTCCGCCCGGATACACGATCAGCTGGAGTGGTCAGTTTGAATATATGGAGAGAGCGAAACAGAAACTTTACTATATAATCCCGGCAACATTGCTTTTAATTTTCGTCATAATTTATCTCAACACGAAATCAGTTACAAAGGTGCTCATAGTTTTTCTCGCTGTGCCGTTTTCGCTTGTCGGAGCTATATGGCTTCTCTACATACTTGGTTATAATATGAGTGTTGCTGTATGGGTGGGAATAATAGCTCTTGCTGGGCTTGATGCTGAAACCGGTGTCGTAATGCTTCTTTATCTTGACCTTGCTTATGAGGAGTGGAAGAGAAAGGGGTTATTGAGGACAATTGATGACTTAAAAGAGGCAATTTATCATGGTGCTGTAAAAAGAGTGAGACCAAAGGCGATGACTGTTTTTACGATAATTGCTGGGCTTTTGCCTATAATGTGGAGTCACGGGACAGGTGCCGATGTGATGAAAAGAATTGCTGCACCAATGGTTGGTGGGGTTGTCACAAGTTTTATACTTGAGCTAATTGTTTATCCAGCGATTTATCTTATTTGGAGAAGCTGGAGCTTGAGAAAAGAGATTAAAACTGAGCAAATGGAGCGGGAATGAGAATGCGATTCTAACATCAGTGTGGGTTCTGCGGTGCGAATTGAAATTAAAAAACAAAAAGACAAATTAACATGAAAGACAAAATTTTTCTTTCGCTTCTTATCGGTATGATTCTCGCGGTTGGTTTAACCTTTGCACAACAGCAGAAAAGGGCAGAGGAAATTTTTAAGGATGCAAAAACCATTGATGAAATTTTAAATTACATCGTGGGTAATCACGGACTTATGATAAAACTTCTGGATAAGGCTATAGCTGACAAACACGCAAGAGATATGATGATGGATCGCCTCATGTCTTATGCTGAGAAGGACACTGCAATGGCTGAAAATATGTGTGAGATGATGATGGGCGGTAAAAACATGATGAGGATGATGAAAAAGATGATGCAGGGAAGGGAAAAGGAAGGGATGGAGAAGAAGGAACATATGCATTGATGCTTTTCTTGCATCCCTAATTGTTTTCCCCAGGGGTGCTGTTTTTTAAAAAGTAAAAGGGAGATTTAAAATGCTTAGAGACCCCGTTTGCGGAATGGAGGTAAATGAAAGTGAAGCCGTTTTTAAGGTTAGGTATAAAGGGAAGACATACTATTTTTGTTCTCTTTACTGTAAGGAAGAATTTGAAAAAGAGCCCGAGAGATACATTCAAGAAAGAGAGGAGGAATCCGATGAATAAGTTTAGATACCTCACTTTGTTGCTTTTTCTGCTCGCTTTATCATTTGCCTTGGTTTTTTCGCACGGGAAAGAAAGACATGGAAAAAAGGATTCTGTAAAAGTGCTTCAAAGTGATAGCAGTGTTGCGCAGATTGAGCCATACAGAATTGACTTGAAAATAACACTATTTGAGCATATTCATAACAAGATTATTCATTTCCCGATAGCTTTTGTCGTTGCAGGGTTTATATTTACTCTTCTGGGGTTTAAACGGCGTGAGATTTTAAACTTAGTTAGTGTTCTTGTTTTTCTTGCGGGATTGTTTGGCATTTTAGCATATTTGACAGGTGTTTCGCAGGGGTCCGCATTTGAAAATACATCAAAAGAATGGGTGGTTGAAACGCATAGGAATCTTGGGATAGCAACGGTGATTTCAATATGGGTGTGGTTTTTGTTCTTAAGTGTTAAGAAATTGAAAAAAATTTCCTGGGTTATAGGTGTAATTGCTTTAATTCTGGTTCTGATCGCTGGGTTTTACGGTGGCATTCTTGCACACGGTTGATTTCTCTTGATTTAGTCGTTAATGATAGAACGAAACAAATTAAAAGGAGGATAAGATGACTTATCAAAGAGTTCATCCCATAGCTCTTGGTGTTGGGCTTGGTTTTATTGAGGGTTTAGCGATATTTTTTGCAACCTTTGAGCAAAAGAATTTCATCACTGAAAGGTTGATAGCCGGTGAAGATGTTGACGATGTTATAATTGCGGTTAATCAAAACTTTGGTGTAAATACGGACGCAAACTTGAATTAAAATAAAAATGGAGGGAAACAATGTCTTTGAATTTCTGTCCAAGTTGTGGGAATAAAGTTAATTCTGAGGCGAATTTCTGTGTAAATTGTGGCTTTGAGCTCAAAGTTTTGCGAAGCAAAAGGGAAAAAATTTTAAATGAACGAAAAAACCGAGGAGCAAACAAAATTTATTCAATTATAATTCTGGCATCAATTGCTATATTTACGATCGTTATGCTTGCCAAGTCTATCCCATCTTATAAAAACCCGATCATAGAGGCTCAACCTAAGGTCATCTCAAGGGTTGATTATAGGGGGAAAAATCTTGAAATGTCTTATGTAGAGGCGAAAGTTAGGGATGGGAAAATTATCCTTCCACTTGATATTGTCATTGACAAAAAAGTTGCAAAATTTGCACTTGCCTTCTCCTCTGGGATGGCAGCGGAAACAACGCTGATTTTAACAATTTTAAACTCCGGTGACCATGTTGTAGCTTTTGATGACCTTTATGCTGAAACAGGGGCGTCATATTGACGCCCCGAAATTTTATTTTGTCCCGAACGGAAAAACAAATGAAACTCTCGGCTCAACTCTCTTTTGAACTTCATACTTAGTCCCATTGTCCGTTCTCACTGGCTTAAAAGTCCATTGATAAAACATGCTCACGATTATATATTTTACTGGCTTATATCCAACTTGTGCATACAGAAGCGAACGCTCATCAAGTTTAAAAGCATCTCTCAGATCTTTAATGTTTACCTTATCATATCCTGCATCAATGACAATTGTCGGTAAAACTTGAGGTATTTTGAGGTCAAAATGTAAAGTTCCGCTTTCTGGAGTTGCGTCAAGCTGTTGATAACTTCCAACGACTTGTAATTGCCCGAGAATTGTGAAAATCAACTCGCCGTAAGTTCCGGCTGTTTTTTTAGCGTTTTGCAACGCTATAAGTTTGCTCGTTGCGTTAACGGTGTCACGAAGGTTGAACCTTTCAATTTCATAGAAATAGTTAAAGTAGCTTGGCAGGAATTGGTCGCCGAAATTTCTTCTCTCAATTTTGGCGTTAATGTTTAAGATGCCAAGACCTTTAAAATCAAAAATCGTTCCATAAGCGATGCCACTGCCGTAGTTCAAGAACTTGACATAATCAAAGTAAAGGTCCCATCCAAAAATTTTTGTTCTAATTATTGGAAGTCCAATATCAAATCCAATTATGTCTGGTTTTTTGCCATCTCTGACTATTTTTCTTTGTATTGAGTCATAGCGTGCGAGTGCATCTTTATCAAAATCGGTTGCGTATGTTGCTCCAAGTTCAAGGTTTCCAATAACTGGGATTTCGCCAGCGGGTGTAAGCTTTAAAGGTCTGACGTATCCACGCACCCCGAAAACACCAACTCTTCTTAAGTCGCTTGTTACGGATTCAAATCCAAATTTTCCGAAGTCAACATCAAATTCAAGCCCGACCTTCCTATCATCGTAGCTTGCATTGTTTTTGTAGTAGTAAATTATCGTTCCGTGCCCAAGCCGAGCATAGTCAAGTGCTCCGATGCGAGCATAAAACGGGTCACCTTTTAAGCCGTATCTGACATATCTTATCGCCCTTAAAAAATCATAAAATTCATTCCAATCTTCGCTTCTTATTTTCCCATCGTTAACCCCAATCCTAAGGTTTACATCAAATCCGATTCCAAATTTTCCGAAGGCAAGTTCCGGGGAGATATTTAACAGATAATATGGTTTACCATCAAACCAAGATAAGCCAAGCCCTCCGGCGATTTCTCCACTTGTTTGAGGTCTTATTGGCTGTGTGTCCCTTTGAACTCTGCGTTGCGAAAGCACGGGGTTTAAAATTGATAATAAAAGGACGAAAATAATTAGCCGTTTCATTTTTTACCTCTTTTTTTATTTAAGTTTTTTTCATCCGAAAACTAATTTACAAATAAAAAATGCAGTAATCAAGCCCGTTATGTCCGAAATCACACCTGCAAGGACGGCGTGTCTTGTCCTTCTTATATTCACCGACCCAAAATAAACAGCGAGAACATAAAATGTCGTCTCTGTGCTTCCATACATTGTAGAGACAAGAAGCCCGAGGAAAGAATCGGGTCCGTAAGTTTTCATTATCTCTGTCATTATTCCAAGTGAACCACTTCCTGAAAGGGGTCGCATCAATGCCATTGGCAGGGCTTCGGCTGGAAATCCGATTAAATTTGTAAGTGGGCTTAAAATCGCTACGAAAACATCCATAGCACCGCTTGCTCTGAAGATTCCAATTGCAACAAGCATCGCAACAAGATATGGAATTATTCTCACGGCGACATTGAAACCCTCCTTAGCGCCTTCAACGAATGACTCATAAACCTTGATCTTTTTTGCAAAGCCGTATAACAGAAAGAAAAAAATTACAAATGGTATTGCAATTACAGAGATTATGTTCATTATCTCTTTGAAGCTCATCCTTGCGCCTCCTTTTGATTTTCATTTTCTTCAAGCTCTTTTCTAAAAATTTTTAGCCGTTGTAAAATTTTAGCCGATGTAATTCCGGCAATTGTTGCTGCGAAACCACCGACTATTGTTGTGCTTATTATCGCAGCAGGGTCACCTGAACCAAGCGCAGCTCTTACAGCAATCGCTGTAGCCGGGATTAAAGTCATACCGCTTGTATTTATCACTAGGAAAGTTATCATTGAATCGCTTGCTGTGTCTTTTTTCGGATTCAACTTTTGGAGCTCTTCCATTGCTTTTAAGCCCAGGGGTGTTGCTGCGTTGCCAAGCCCAAGCATATTTGCGGAGATGTTCATTATAATTGCACCTATCGCTGGGTGCTCGGGTGGAATATCGGGGAAAATACGCCGTGTCAGCGGTTTCACTATCTTGGCAAGCAAACTTATTAGCCCAGCTAATTCCCCTATCTTCATAATCCCAAGCCACAAAGCCATTACACCGATCAAACCGATCGCAATTTTTACAGCGATGTCAGAGTATTCAATCACAGCGTTTAAAATCTGCTTCATTTTGACGAACGAAATTTTCTCAAACACAAGCGAAACTTTGTATTTCCCATTTTCAAGTTTCTCAAAATTTAAAATATTTGCCATAAGTTTATCTGTGTTGACCCCTTTCCCTTTCGCCATCAACTTCCAAAATTCGGGCGTTGTTTCGGTAATTTTAACTATTGCAACACCTTTCCCATCTTGATTGATATTGACCAAAACTTCATTTCCAATTGATTTGGAGTTAAAATTTTTAAGCGAGTAAAAGTTTTTAAAGTATTCCCCATCAACATTTAAATTTCCTTTCAACTGCGTGTCAAATTTAAACTCATCTTCAAGTTCGACAACGGCTTGAAACTCCACGCCGTTTCTATACTTGTTGACTGATATTTCATAAATGTCGGTCCCGATAGCTGTTAAGATTCCAATTGCAATTAGGGCAAGCCATATGTAGTTCATCATGGCTGTGTCAATTTTTTGTTTGTGATGTAAATTTTTCTCTTAAAGGGAAATGAATGATTACCATTTTTATTTCTTACAATGACATCAATTGTATGTTCTCCATAAGTCAAATTGAAATTAGGGGTGAAGAGGATGAGAGCGAAATTTTTATTTTCAACTGCGGTTATGAAATCTTTTGGAATCATCACCGAATCAACCTTTATCGTTATGCTTTGCTTATCAATGCCCGATTTATCGGTGACTTTTAAAATTAGGGTTGGTTTGGTTGTTGTTAAAATCGTGTCTGATAAAATTTCAATTTTCGGTATCCCAGCCATTATATACTTTGCAAGACCTTTAAAGATTCCCCAAGCTTCAATTTTGTTAAACTCATCAATGCTTAACCTTCTTTCTTCATATTCATTTGTAAAGAATGTGCATTCAACAAGGACAGCTGGCATGGTTGCATTTCTGAGAACATAAAAACCTTGTTTAGGATAAACTATGTAGTCGGACATTGTCCCATCAAAACTTGCAAGTGAACCTGATATTCTGAGGGCGAAAGCGAGGTCTCTTTGGATATATCTTGCAATATCTCTATTACAGGGATGAAATCTCGGATCGCCTTCAATAGCGTGATACCATGTTGAAGCGTAATAAGTGTTTGGGTCGCCAGGTTGAGCGTTGTGATGAATTGAAATAAATATATCAGCACCACTTTCAGTTGCCATTCTAACTCTGTCTTGAAGTGAAACTGTTGTATCTTTTTCCCTTGACATGAAGACAATCGCACCGGCGCGAGTGAGGAAATCGCGAAGGTAAAGCGCAACTTTTAGATTTACATCTGCCTCAACGACCCTTTTCTTTATCCCAATGTTTCTTCTATCTTGACCGCCATGTCCGGGGTCAATGAAAAATTTCCAGCCAGTTAAATCTTTTGAGTAAGATTTTATCACTGAATCTATTGACTCAGGGGTTTTCCATTCGGTTGGCTTAACATAGTATGGTTTCGGGGCACAGCTGTAGATTAGAATTGATAAGGGGAAAAGAAGTAGTATTTTTCTCATTTAGGTTTTTTGTTTTTAATATAAAACAATTGCCAAATTGATTCAAGCGGGAAATAAAGCAAAGGTCAAACTGAGATGAATTTGCCATCCGCGGTTTGTTTTCACTTGACAAGAATGAAAAATTTTATTATCTTATGGAAGCACTTCCAAAATAATTTTGTTTTCTATGGGATAACTATTTACGACATAGCTCGTGAGGCGAAAGTTGGCATCGGGACGGTATCAAGGGTTTTAAATGGGAATCCACATGTCTCCGAAAAGACAAGAAAGAGAGTCCTTGAAGTAGCCCGCCGACTAAATTACCAACCTCATACATATGCGCAAAGGTTAGCAAAACAAAAAGCATATGCAATTTCGGCTGTCATCCCATTCTTCACAAGCTACTTCTTTATTGAAGTTCTGCGCGGTGTTCAAGATAAAATCACTGAACTTGGCTTTGACCTTGTCCTTTATGGAGTAAATGACCCTTCAAATCAAGTTGAGTATTATCTTCAAAAGAGCACTTATCGCGGAAAGGTTGATGGTGTTCTCTTCTTTTCAATGAGATTTCCGGAATCATATGTCGGATATTTCAATCAGCGAACTATCCCAATCGTTTTAGTCGACACATATCATCCGAAGTTTGATTCAATAAGCGTTGATAATTTCCAAGGGGCTTATCTTGCGACGAAGCATTTAATTGAAATTGGGCACGAAAAAATCGGAATTATTGTAGCGCGACTTGAAAGTGTCCCTGCTAAACAAAGGTTTGAGGGGTTTAAAAAGGCTTTATCTGATTATGGGAAAAATTTTTACGAGGAATTTTTCGTTGAAGCGAAAGAAACACAGCTTGATGGATTTACACGTGAAGCGGGGTATAATTCATGTATGGAACTTTTGAACAGGAAAAAAGGAATACCGACAGCTATATTCGTTTCAAGCGATATTCAAGCAATTGGCGTGATTGAAGCGTTGAACGAAAACGGGATAAAAGTCCCAGACGATGTCGCCGTGATTGGATTTGATGATATTGAGCTTGCGAAGGATTTCGGTTTGACAACAGTGAGACAACCGATGTATGAAATGGGGAAAGTCGCTGTTGAAAAATTATTTGAGAGGATGAATGACAGGGTTAGGAAACCAATGCATATAAAATTTACGCCTGAACTTGTCATAAGAAAAACTTGTCCTTAAACTTAAGGAGAGGTCATCAATGGATTTTAAAAAGGTTTTACTGTTGACTTTAATTCCAATCCTCGCGATTTCAGGAAACACGGGTAAGATAGCGGGGAAGGTCACAGATGCGCAAACGGGTGAGCCAATCGTTGGGGTTAATGTCATCATTGAAGGGACATACCTTGGGGCAGCAACCGACTTTGATGGGAATTATACAATCATAAATGTTCCGCCCGGGGTTTATAAAGTTAAGGCATCGGCTATCGGTTATAAAACCGTTGTAAAGGAAAATGTTCGCGTTTCAATTGACCTTACGACAAGGGTTGATTTTCAACTTGAACCGACGGTGATTGAAATAGGGCAAGAGGTTGTAGTAGTTGCTGAAAGACCGCTTGTTCAGAAGGACTTAACGGCTTCAACTGCGATAATTGGGAGCGAGCTTATTCAGGCGTTGCCGATAACTGAGTTTCAGGAAGTTGTGCAGATTCAAGCTGGCGTTGTTGCAGGACATGTTCGTGGTGGGAGAAGTGGTGAGATCGCATATTGGATTGATGGCGTTCCAGTGACGGATGTCTATGATAGAAGTGCGGTTATATCGGTTGATAGAAAATCAATTCAAGAGCTTCAACTTATAAGCGGTGCTTTTAACGCCGAGTATGGGCAGGCGATGTCTGGGATAATTAACATAGCAACAAAGGACGGGGGCAACAGCTTTAACGGCAGTTTTACAACATATTTCGGTGGGCATGCAACGACACACGCCGACATTTTCACTGGGCTGAAAAGATTTAATCCGCTTTCAATCAGAAATTTTGAAGGTAATTTGAGCGGACCAATCGTCAAAAATAGAATTTTCTTTTACTTGAACGGAAGATGGGTTTATTTCGGTGGATGGCTTTACGGTGTGAGAAAATTTAGACCCGAAAATATAGTTGACAATCGTGACCCCGACCCGAACAAGTGGATAATAAGCTTAAACCCTGAACAAGGTTTTGGAGACAGTGCTTTCGTCCCGATGAATTGGAACAGGAAAGTTTTTCTTCAAGGGAAATTGACTTTTCAGGTCTCACCGACTTTTAAACTTTCCTATAACTACATGTATGAGTTTATGAAATATCGCAATTTTGATTTCGCATTTAAGTATAATCCAGATGGCGATTTAAATCGTTTCAACAAGGGGATCACAAACATCATCTCAATTAATCACACATTGAGTAAGTCAACATTTTATCAGGCGAGTTTCTCATACTTTTTCAGGGATTATCGTCATTATGTTTTTAAAGACCCATTTGATCCAAGGTATGTTCACCCGAAGCTTTTGCTTCAACCAGGTCCGTATAGTTTTATTGCTGGGGGGATGAAGATGGACCATTTTTATCGCAACACTGGGACATATGTTGGAAAAATTGATTTGACTTCGCAAGTGACAAGGGTTCATCAGGTGAAGACAGGGGTTGAATTTAGATATCACGCAATTTATTTCCATGGGTTTTGGCTTGACCTTTCCGATGAAGATAGAGCAAGGGATCCGATATTTGACTTAAATCCTTATGTTAGGACAAGAATTCCTGATGTATCCGAACCATCGCGGACGCTTTTCAGAAATCATCCAAAAGAATTTTCAGCTTACATTCAGGACAAGATGGAGTTCAACGAGATAATTTTAAATGTTGGTGTTAGATTTGATTGGTTTGACCCAGATTGGCATATTCTTGCTGACCCATCTGATCCGAACATCTACCAGCCGTTGAAACCACAGAATAGATATTTTGACACAAACGGGAACGGGATTTATGGCGATGAGGGTGATATTCCAAAAACAGTTGAAGACAGAAGGAAATACTGGTATATTCGTGCCAAGCCGAAATGGCAATTTAGCCCGAGGATAGGTGTTGCTTTTCCAATAACTGATCGTGGAGTTATTCACTTCTCATACGGTCACTTTTTCCAGATACCGCCGTTTGAGTATCTTTATACAAATCCTGAATTTAAGCTTGGCTCTGGGACTGGGAATATCGGACTTGTCGGTAATGCGGACTTAAAACCCGAGCAAACTGTTAGCGGTGAAATTGGCGTTCAACAAGCGATCACGAACGACATTGCTATAGAACTTACGGGTTATTTTAGAGATGTGAGAAATTTAACGGGAACAAGAGCTGATGAAATTTTCATATTTGGTGGTTCAGCTTGGTATAACCAATACCAAAACACCGATTTTGGCTTCATCAGGGGGATCGTTTTTTCGTTGGACAAGAGGTTTTCAAACAATTGGGCTTTGACGATTGATTATACTTTTCAAGTTGCAAAGGGAAATGCTTCTGACCCCGCGCAGACGAGAAATTTAAGATTGGGCGGTCAATGGCCTGAGGTTAAAATTATCCCTCTTGATTGGGACCAAAGGCATACTTTGAATTTAACGCTGTCTTATTCAGTCCCCAATAATTGGGGTTTGAGTTTAATTGCGCAGTATGGAAGTGGTACTCCTTACACACCGAGGCAATCAAAAAACATCGGAACTTTGCTCATAAACTCGGAGAAAAAGCCATCAACATTTAATGTTGACCTTCGCATATATAAAGATATAAAGTTTGGTTTCACAACATTTTCACTTTTTGCAAGGGTCTACAATCTCTTTGACATAAAAAATGCTTTTGGAGTTTACAACGATACGGGAAGACCTGATTTCACGCTTGATTATTTGAGTGCATTAAAACAACAGCCAGTTCAGCTTGTTAATCCACTTGGTGAGTGGTTTACAAATCCGACATTTTATTCTGAGCCTAGAAGAATTGAGTTGGGCTTGACAATTTATTTTGGTCAGTGAAACAAATTTTGGGATTTTACCTATGTGGAAAATTGCAAGAATTATTTTTCTTTCGTTTCTGTTTTTAGTCTTTTTATTTGATCTCTCATTTTCTCAAAAATTGCGGGGTGATAGGACATTTAGAAAGGTTGGAATACATAACGGGAATTTGGTTAAAACTGTCTTTGGGAATTGGGGCGTTATAGCACAGCCGTCAAATCAGGGACCGCCACTTGCTTGGAAGTATGATGATAATGGATATGCAGGTGATGTTAGCATTCTTGTTGGGCTTGAGCTTTACTTTCCAAGATATGATTCAGTCCGTGGTGAGATGGTCGTTGATACTGTTCATTCTGTTGTGATTTGTCCTGTTGATAGACCAGGTGGTGCCTCTGGTGGTGAGACTGGCAGTGGTGGAATGTTTTGGGGATTTGAGCCAGTCCCAGGTTATGCGAACCCAACGCTTCAAGCCCCTGGCAAAGGAGTTGCAATGAGCCACCTTCCAGAGACATGGCCACCGTTTTGGCCTGATCACCCTGATTGGATTGATACCGCAACTGGAAAGCCATTTTGGAATGGATATTTCGGAATGGGAATTACAAACGCAGATCAGGAAAGTTATTTTGTTATGGATGATAACAATGATGAAAAATACAATAGAAGGTATGGCTTCAGACCTGATTCTACTGATTCAACGCGCATGGGACACGGACTCGTTGTGAAAGTTAGAGGTATGCAATGGTCAAATGTCCTTGCTGAAGATGGGATCTTTTGGATTTATGACATCACAAACGAGGGGACAACCGACTATAGAAAAACTGTTTTCGGATTTTTGGTTGGAACCTGGGTGGGAGCCGGTGGAGGTTCAAGTGGAAATACTGAATGGAGAGATGATTTATCATTCTTTGATGCTGCTGAGGACTTGACATATTCCTGGGATGCGGACAATTACATTGATAGAAGTTCAAATCCGAAGTGGATTGGAAATGTTGGTTATCTCGGTTATGGTTTTCTTGAAACGCCCGGGAATCCATTTGATGGTATTGACAATGATGGCGACAGTAAAAATCCAGGTAGCCCAAAATTTAAAGCGGAAGATTTCCCTCCATCACCTTTGAATCCAACTGGAACAAGAAGGATTTTATCGCGCACAGACCCTGGACCAAATCCAGATTTTCCGAACAATAAAATCGTTTTGATTGAGATTAAAAAAGTTTATTCGCCTCTTTACAAGGTTAATCAAACAGTTTACGAAAGAAAAGTTATTTCACTTGACACACTTTTCAGAAATGACACTGATACTGTGACGGTTTATTCGCTTGGTTTGCCGTTTAAAATTTGGCCGGGGAAAGAACTTGTTGAGGTCCCTAACAATGGTGTTGATGATGACCTTGATGGTTTAATTGATGAAAGTTTTGACCTTCATTACAGGCAAATAAGAAAAACTGCTGATGGAAGGACGATTTTTGACAAATTAAATCCTCTCTCATATAAAAATTATTTTACTGGTCGTGGTTTGGATGACCCAATGATAGATGAGAGAAGGGATGACGGGATTGACAACGATGGGGATTGGGACCCGTATTGGGATGATGTTGGTTCAGATGGAGTTTCTGGAACTGGTGATTATGGTGAAGGGGATGGTGTTCCGACACCGGGCGAGCCAAGATTTGATGCAACTGATGTTAATGAATCGGATCAAATTGGTTTAACAAGTTTTGATTTCTTTGTTCCAGCTGGGGCGATAAATATGGCAAATGATGAGGAAATGTGGAGACGCCTTGTTCCGGGAAATTGGCAAGTTCCAGAGCAATATATAACTGGCTATGTTGAGGGTCCTGACTTTGACGCTGGTTCTGGTTATTTCCCATTGACATCTAAACAAACGGAAAGATTTTCTCTTATTCTTTTCTTTGGCGAGGACCTTAAGGACTTGTATAACAACAAAAGGGTTATGCAAGGTATTTATGATGCAAATTATAACTTCCCAAGACCGCCTGAGAAACCAACTTTAAAGGCGATCGCTGGTGATAGAAAAGTGATACTTTATTGGGATGATGTCGCTGAAAAATCATTTGATAGAGCACTTGCAGAAGTTTACAAAAATAAAGGAGAGGATATAAATAAAGCGTATGATTTTGAAGGGTATAAAATTTACAAAGCAACTGACCCAAACTTTAATGATGCCCGCTTAATTACCGATGGCTTTGGTAATCCAATTTTTTATAAGCCGATTGCTCAGTTTGACTTGAAGGATAGTGTTTTTGGATGGTTTCCGCTTGATATAAATGGGGTGAAGTTTTGGTTAGGCGACGATACAGGAATTCAACATCAGTTCATTGATACAGATGTCAAAAATGGGATGACTTATTATTACGCTGTTGTGGCTTATGATAAAGGGGATGCTGAACTCGGTGTTTATCCATCTGAAAATACAAAATTCATTCAGCGAACGACAACTGGTGAGTTGATTTTTGACAAAAACACTGTAATGGTTACACCAAACGCTCCGGTTGCTGGTTTTCTGCCTGCTGGAACCGATTCAATAATTCATAAACAAGGACCGGCAACAGGTGAAATTTACCTTTATGTGCTTGATCCATACAAAGTCAAAGATAACCATGTTTATAATGTGATCTTTAAAGATACAACTTTTAGTCGTAGGACATCTGCTTATTCGGTTATTGATGTTACTGATCCGGCTCAGCCAGATACAGTTGTCAAGTGGAGTAGAATTTTTGAAGGGGAAACATCGCTTTTTGATGGAATGCGTTTAATTTTTAATAATCACTGGGATGTGAAATTAAAGTCAATTGACACGACGCAGTGGGCAAGACCTGCAAATTCAACTATGACATTTTCTCTTTTCAGTGCCGGTGCAGTCAGAGGGAAACCTTATCCAGCTGATTACGCAATTGAATGTTATGACGAGATCGTTGATACTTCAATGGCTTATTCACCTTTGAGGATTCCAGCTACGCCTGTTAAATTCAGGGTGAAAAATTTGACCGACAATAAATATATCAAGTTTGTTTATGTAAATGTTTATAACCCTTTCACAAAAATAAGACAGATAAGTATTGGTTTTTGGGAGACATACGGGGATGAAAGTTCATTTACTTGGGCTGTGATTTTTCAAGGTGATTCTTCGCTTTCGCTTCCTGGAGCTGGAAATAGGTTGGTGTTTAAATTGAGCAAGCCGTTTAGAAGTGATGATGTATACGAATTTAAAGTCAGAGCTAATAGGGTTGATCCGGAACTTGCAAAGTCTCAGCTTAGTAAAATTCGCGTTGTTCCGAATCCGTATGTTGTAGCTGAGCGTTGGGAGCCACCTCTTCCACCGGGAATTTCAAGTGGGAGAGGACCGCAAAAAATTGACTTTACAAATGTTCCAGCTGGTGCTACGATTTACATCTTTACGGCAAGAGGTGAGCTTGTTGCGACATTGAAGCATGACAAAGACATCGCAGATGGAACTGTTTCTTGGAATTTAAAGACAAAGGAGAATCTTGACGCAGCATATGGTGTATATTTCTATGTCGTTGATGCGCCAGGCATAGGTCAAAAGACAGGTAAATTTGCCATTATCAAATAAAGGGTTTCACGAGCCATGAAAAGGATATTTTTGTTTGTTTTGTTAATTTCTGGGGCGCTTTTCAGCCAATCAAAAGTTGGCACAACAGCTGCTCCGTTTCTTGGGATTGCCGTTGGACCAAGGGCAATAAGTATGGGTGGGGCATTTACTGCTTTTGCCGGTGATGTGAGCACTTTGTATTGGAACCCAGCCGGCGCCTCAAGAATCGGGATAAACGAAATCATGATTTCGCATACAAATTGGATATTTGGAACAAGCTTTGATTGGGTTGGGGTTTCTGTTGCAATTGATAGAAATAATTCCATAGGATTGAGTATAACTCGGCTTGACTATGGTGAGGAAGAAGTAACAACGATTGATTATCCTGAAGGGACAGGGGAAAGATGGGAGGCATATGATATAGCAATAGGGCTATCTTACGCCAGAAATTTAACAGATAGATTTTCAGTTGGAGGAACGGTTAAGTTTATACAGCAAAAACTTTGGAACGAAAGGGCAACAGGGTTTGCGCTTGATATAGGTGTCTTATTTATAACTGAATTCAGAGGGTTGAAACTTGGGGCGAGCATATCAAATTTCGGAACCGAAATGCAACTTGACGGGAAAGACCTTTTTGTGATTTACGACCCTGATCCGACAATTACAGGCAACAACTCAGCAATAAGCGCAAAGTTAAAAACCGATTCCTGGCCATTGCCTCTTCTTTTCAGAGTCGGCGCTTCAATTGACATTTTCAAAAATGAGATGAATTATCTAACTATCTCAATTGACGCACTTCACCCGAATGATAACACCGAGAGTTTAAATGCTGGTTTTGAATATAGCTTTAAAGATATCATTTACCTTAGGGCTGGATATAAATCGCTGTTCCAAAAGGACTCGCAAGAGGGATTTACTGCTGGAGTTGGATTAAGATATAAACTTGGTAATCTCGGCTTTAAATTTGACTATGCTTATCAGGATTTCGGAATTTTGAAAAATATTCAATCGCTTTCTTTGTCGGTTCAATTTTAAAATAAAAAAATTTGGAGGTGAGAAAATTTCAGGGTGCAAAAGCTATAATCAATTTAAAATTTCAACAAAAACAAAAAACAAAATAAGGTGGAGCCATGAGGCGTAAAATTTTTCTCGCGGCAATTTTACTTCTTGCTTTCTCCGTTTTCAGTTTCGCGCAGACGACCGTAAAGGTCACATTTAATGTCAACACAGCGACATCGCCTAAGCTTCTTGTTGATACTTCACTTGTTGAGGTTCGCGGTTCGCATCCACTACTTGGTCCGTGGGGAAGTGCAGCAACCAACAGGATGACAAATCTTGGTGGTGACTATTGGACTTTGACTGTAAGTTTTCCAGATACGATGATTGGAAAAGATGTTGAATATAAGTTTTACGCTGAGGATTGGGAAGATGGACCTAATTACACATTGACGATTCCATCAGGGGATACAACGCTTCCTTTTGTCTTTTTCCGCAAGCAAGGTTTTGGACCAAATCCACCATATACGCCAAGCGATTCAATTGATGTTTGGTTCAGAGTATATGTTTACAACATACCTGAATTTGATCCAGCTCAGCATGTTGTTGGCGTGAGAGGAGCACAACTGCCAGATCATAACGATTTTGGCGATATAAGCTGGGGTAGGACATTTGTTCTCAGCCCTGAACCAGCAAACGATAAAATTTGGTCAGGGAGATTGAGATTTCCAAGCCCGTCGTCAATTGCTTATAAATTCGTCATCGCTTCTAGAGATAACCCCGACGATGTTATCAGATGGGAAAGCGATCCAAACAGGGAAGCAAGTATAAATGCGGATACTACATTGAGATGGACGACATTTGATAGAAAAGTGATAGCTCCAGCGAAGACGGTTGAACTTTACTTTAGTGTTGATATGAGCGTTTATCAAATGATAGGATATTTCAAGCCCGATAGTGGAGATGTTGTTCTCGTTCGTGGTTCATTTAACGGTTGGGGCGAGCAAAATCAATTGCAACCTTCAACACTTGAACCGGGCATTTGGGAAGGATATATACCTATAACTGCTGCGCCGGGCGATTTCATTGAGTATAAATACTACATCAAGACAGGAAATGATAATCAAGCAAGAGTTCCAAATGCTGGATGGGAACCCGGAGCCAATTACAAATATACATTTACAGATGCGGATACACAAGAAGTTCCAAGAAGGTATTTCGCTGGTGCAGGTCCTGAAGGATTCGTTCAAAAGGATGAAGGTGTTGAAGTTTGGTTTTATTGCGATATGAGAAATGTAACTGATAATAGTGGTAATCTTATAGAGAGGGTTGATTCACTCTTTATAGCTGGGAGTCAACCACCTTTGTTCT
This sequence comes from Candidatus Thermokryptus mobilis, assembly GCF_900070205.1. Lineage (NCBI taxonomy): Bacteria > Pseudomonadati > Candidatus Kryptoniota > Candidatus Thermokryptus > Candidatus Thermokryptus mobilis. The sequence goes on from NZ_FAOO01000019.1 coordinate 32,323, forward strand.
GGATTTGGGACGAACCGACAAGGGATAGGTCAAATGTAAGATTGTATGACGATGGGAGATATCCTGACAAAGTTGCTGGAGATACGATCTATTCAATCGCTATAACATTCCCGAAATGGTCGTCAAAGGGACCGATACAATTCAAGTTTGCTGTGAATGGAATCGTTGATAATGAAGCTGGTTTCCAAGAAGACCATCTTTTGTTCCTTGATGATTTACCAAATCAGCCTGGTAAAAAAGCGATAAACGAGCTTGAGGTTGTTAAGTTTGGAAGACAGCGTGGTCTTGGTGCTTTCAAGGATACGGTTAAAATTGTCAATAAGTTTATCGTCGGTGTGAAGGAGACGGGTGAAGTTCCTTTAACTTACGCTTTATATCAGAACTATCCGAATCCATTTAACCCTGTGACGACAATAAAATACAGCATACCGAACAGCGAGCGTGTTGTTTTGAAGGTTTACAATATCCTTGGACAGGAGGTTGCAACGCTTGTTGATGAGGAGCAAAGAGCTGGTGTATATGAGTTTAAGTTTGATGCTTCAAATCTTTCAAGCGGTGTCTATTTCTATAGGTTGCAAGCTGGTAAGTTTATAGATGTGAAGAAGATGATACTTGTGAAGTGAGAAATTCCCTCCCC